>NZ_JASGBV010000105.1:0-16225 GCF_030053245.1 Stenotrophomonas sp. RS-48 | reverse complement strand
CGCGGGCGACGTCACCGGACAGCGTGGCGAAGCCGGCAAGGATGATGAGCAGCGGCGCTACTACCTGCAGCGCCCAGGCGGCAGAGAAACCGTCGAACCGGCTGAGGGCGGTACCCGCGTCCATCGCGCGATGCCTGGCCGGGTTCTGTGTGTGACCTTCGATGAACACCGAGGTGCCCAGTACATCGGTCAGTCCCGGATCGAGCGCGGCCAGGGGTCGCACCGGTGCGGGAATGGCGCGTCCCACATGCGCCGCGGCATGGGGATCGATCACGCCCTGGCCGTCCCACAGCCGCGCTTCCTCCGCTGCTACGGCCTGGCGCTCCTGCGCCTGCAGGGACAGGCGCGCGGCACCCGTGGCAACGGATGCGCCCGCAAGCAGCAGCAGGACCAGGGCGAGCCACGGCAGGCGCCGCTCACGCCACATCAAGGTCAGCTGGGTTGCCGCGACACCAGCAGCTTGCCGAAGCGTCGACGCAGGCCGGAAGCGGGCGGGGGAGGGCGGACTCATCCGGCTTACCAGCGATGCGTGAGGGTCACCGACAGGAAGCGCCCCAGCGCGGTCGCATTGGTGGGGTCGTAGCCGGTGTTGATGCTGTTGATGATGAAGGGCGGATCCCGGTCGAGAAGATTCTGCACGTTGAGGGCGAGCGACGTGCCTTCGTGGTCGCCGGCCGGGGCGCCGAAGTGGTACTTGAGGTTCAGGTCGACGGTCGTCCAGGAGCTTACGTGTGGGTGGGCGATGTTGGCCGGATCGCGGTAGCTGTCCACGTAGTTCACGAAGACGCCGCCTGCGGCCTGGCCCCGGTCCAGGGTCAGGCCGCCGCGCAGCTTGAGGTCGACCGGGTAGTAGACCGCGTTGACCGCGTCCAGCTCGGGCGATGTGCTGGTCACGCGCCGCGTCGATTCGAGGATGTACTGCCCGGCCAGGTTCATCGCGATCCGCGTCTGGCCCACATCGACGCGATAGGACGCGTTGAGATCGACGCCGCGCTGCGAGGTGTATGCGTTGTTGCGGAAGCGGTTGTCCAGGATCACCTGGCTGCTGGTCTCATCCAGGCCGGCAGGGAGTGCATACGGCCCCACACGTGAGACGAACAGCCCCAGGCCCGACACGCCCAGTTGGCGCGCCTGCTGGATCTGCTGCTGCGATGGATCGACGGTCAGGATGTCCGCGTAGGGGGCCGTGGACTGCAGGAACAGGGACGGGAAGCTGCCGCCGAAGCCGCTGCCGATCCGGTCCGCATAGTCGATGTGATAGTAGTTGGCATCAACCGTGAGGCCGGGAACGGAGGGCGGCGCGAACGAGAACCCGCCGGTCCAGGTTTTCGCACGCTCGGGGCCGAGATCGGGATTGCCGTTGGAGAGCATCATCAGGACGGTGCTGCCGTTGGCCGCGTTCGGGTTCGGCACGTTCGCCACGACCACGGTGTTGTTCAGCTGCATGTCCTGGTAGACCGGCGCGCGGTAAGAGCGGCCGTAGCTGGTACGGAAGGAGAGTCCCTCGGTGGCTTCCCACAGCAGCCCCAGCTTGGGATTCAAGGTGGAGCCGAAGTCGCTGTAGTCGTCGTAGCGCGCCGCCGCGGTCAGCGACAGGCTGCGAACGCCGGGCATCTCCTTGAGCAGCGGGATGTTGAGCTCGGCAAAGGCGGACCTGATCGTGCGCTGCAGATCGAGCGGCTTTTCCAGCCCACGGTGATCGAGCAGCTCATAGCCATCGCGGCGGTAACCGACGCCGACCGCTGCGCGTACCGGGCCGGCGGGCAGGCTGAAGACCTCACCGTCGGCCACCACGTCCAGATAGCGCGATTCAGAGTTCGTATCCGTCGGTGGCGCCGTGCTGACGGTGCTGCCGGTAATGGTCGTGCGCTCGTAGGACACCTCGTTCCTGCCGAATCCAGCGTCCAGGCGCGCCTGCCACTGGCGCGGGAGCTCCAGGGTCAGGCCTGCGAACACATCGAACTGCTGCGTGTGCGGGAACAACCGGGTTTCGTCGGCCGTGCCGGAGATGGTGGTGTCCATCTCGCGCTTGGCGAACGAGCCGGTGAGATTCAGCGTCAGCACATCGCTGAGCTCCTGCACGCCATCGACATACAGGCTGTGCCGCTTCGATCCGGGATAGAGATCGTAGGGCCTGACCGTGACGTTCCGGGAGAAATCCTTGTCGGTGGCGGGCAGGTTGCCCTGCTTCAGGAACTCGTAACTTGCCAGCACACGGCCGCGGTCCCACGCCCACCCTGCGGACTGCGACACCTGGTACTCGTCCATGTTGCCGGTGGTGACCGTGCCGTACCGCAGCGACGACTCATAGCCGGTGAAGTCCTGGCGCAGGATGATGTTGACGACGCCACCGACGGCATCGGTGCCGTAGATGGCAGAGGCACCATCGGTGAGGATCTCCACGCGTTCGACCGCACTGAGTGGAATCAGCGATACATCGACATACTGGTAGCGGTTCGATGAGGTCACGCGATGGCCGTTGACCAGGGTCAGCGTAGTGCCCGTACCCAGGCCACGCAGGTTGATCGCGGTGCCCTGGCCGAAGTTGTTGCCGGTATCACGGTCAACACCGAGATTGGCCACATTGGCACCATTGGCGCCGCCACCGAAGTTCTGCGGCAGCTTCTCGAACAGCTGCTGCAGGGAGGCCACGCCAGTGCGGTCGATGGCCTCCCGGTCGATCACGATGACCGGCGACGCACCACCGCCGACGGCATCGCGGATGTTGCTGCCAATGACCAGCACCTTGTCCAGGGTGGCCGTGGGTGCATCGTCGTCGGTGCCCGCGTTCTGTGCCTGGGCTGGTGCTCCGATCTGCAGCGCGGCAGCGATGCTCGCGGCCAGCAACGCGCGCCTACCGCCCTTGAATACCTGTTCCATTCCCCGGTCCATCACTCTCATCCGATATCGGCCTGTAGCACGGTCACGTGCATTTTAGAGCGATGTTATATCATATCATTCAATTGTACAGGGACTGCCTTGCCCTGTGGACCGCCGAGACGCCGGGGACCGAGAGTGATGAAGCCGTTCGCTGTGCCCGCGCCTGTCAGCGAAATACTGACGGCCTACTGGAAAGCCGATCGCACGCTGCTGCTGCTCATTGCCGCCACCGTGCTGCTCTCCAGTCTGGCCACCGTTGCCGCGCCCTATCTGTTCTCGCGGTTGATCGACCGCCTCCCCGGGCAGGGCGCAGCGGTCTTGGCCGGGTGGTTCGTTCTCTACGCGGTGCTGCTCGGGGTGGGCAGCGTGCTGCAGAACACGGTGCAGTACCTGTCATTCCTCAGCGGCGAGAATCTGGGCTTCATCACGAGTACCCGCTACTTCGCGCGCCTGCTGAAGAAGACCAGCAGCTTCTTCGTGGAATACAACGCAGCGGAACTGCAGGTGGCCGGCGAAAAGGGGCGGGGGGCGCTCAAGATCGTCGTGCAGCTGGGCCTGGTGGCCTTCATTCCCAGTGCCCTGCAGATCGTGTTGACCCTGGTCACCTTGGGAGCGCTGATCAACATGCAGATCGTCGCCATCGTGCTGGGCTACGGCACGGTGGCCGTAGCGCTATCTGCCCTCGCTACCCGACGTGCACGCATCCACCGCGAAGCGGCCGTCGACGCCGGCCAGCAGAACGCCCGCTTCGTCGGCAATGCCATGAACGCCATGGAAACGCTCAGGCAGTTCGGCGGCAGCGGCTGGATGGTGCAGCGCTTCGAGCAGAAGGCGCAGAGCGTGCGCGACAGCTGGCGTGCCTACGTGCTGCAGCGCGTAGGCTTCATCGCCCTGCTGGGCATCGGCCTGGCCATCGAGTTCATCGTCACCTTCAGCCTGCTGCTGCCGGGCTACCAGAACGGGCAGCTGAGCGTGGGCGACATCGTCCTGTTCAATCTGCTGCTGCTCCAGCTCAACCTGCCGCTGGAGATGATCGCGCGCTCCATCGACGACGTCGCGCGCTCGTGGAGCATGCTGGCGCCGCTCTCTACCCTGTGGGCCGCGCCCGAGGAACCGCAGGTGGCCCATGCCGAACGGTTCTCCGCCCGCAGCGGCCTGCTCCAGTTCGACGCAGTGAGCCATCGCTATGACAATGGTCGCGGCGTCACCGATGCGACCTTCCACGCCGGACGCGGCGGCATCACCTTCCTGATGGGAGAGACCGGTACCGGCAAGTCGACACTGTTCAAGCTGGCGCTGAAATCCATCGAGCCCCAGCACGGCCGGATACGGGTGGACGGTACCGACCTGGCACGGATCGATCGCGCGACGTGGCACGCGGCCGTCGCCGTCGTGCCGCAGGACGTGATGCTGCTCAACGAAAGCCTGGCCGACAACATCCTGCTGGGGCGCCCGCGCGATGACGAGCGGCTGCGGCACGCCGCACGCAAGGCTGCCATCCTCACCTTGATCGAGGCACTGCCCGAGCGCTTCGAGACCACCGTCGGCGAGCGTGGCCTGAAGCTCTCCGGCGGTGAGCGGCAGCGCATCGCCATCGCACGCGCACTGTATGGCGAGCCCGCGATCCTGTTGCTGGACGAAGCGAGCTCGGCCCTGGATGAGGCCACCGAACGCGAGATCATGGGTCATATCCGGGCGCTGGCCAGCGAGGTGACCGTGCTGGCCATCACCCATCGGCGCAGTGTCGTCACCGACGCCGATCGGGTGGTGGAGCTGGGCGGCGCGCAGATCGAATTCCTTGGCAGGCCAGCGCAGCCCTGATTCCGCGCCCGCTTTGCCGGCCTTCGTCGGCCGGCGCGGGCTCTGGTCGCATGCCGCTCACCTGGCAGGTGCATTTGGGCTAGCGTTGGCACTTGAACACGGGGATGCAGAAATACATGAAACGTTGGCTCTTCCTGATGCTTGTAACGGTCCCGTTTGCTGCCGGGGCCATCGTCATCCGTGACGACGTGGACGATGCCCGTTACCGCATCGATGGATCTGCCTTCCCGGCCCTGGCCGACCTGCCGGGAGAGGGGCACGGCGTACTGATCGCTCCGCGCTGGGTGGTCACCGCCGCGCACGCGGCACCGATGGACGGCATGGGTGCCGAAGTCACCGTCGGTGGGCGCAACTACGCCGTCGCGCGTGTGTATCTGCACCCCGGCTTCAGGCCGATGCCGGCCGCGCTGGGCGAAGAGGCCCTGGCAACAGGCAGTGCAGGGAAGATCCACGCGTTCCTGGCGGCATCGGATGACATCGCGCTGATCCGGCTGGCAACGCCCGTTGCCGATGTCGAGCCCGTCGCCCTCTATCGGGGCGCGGGCGAGGTTGCGCAGGTGGCCACCTTGATAGGGAAGGGCGCCACCGGGAATGGCGCCGAGGGGTTGATCCCCGGAGGGTCGCATCGCATCGCTCTGCGGCGTGCGTTCAACGCCATCACCGGCGGCAACGACCGCTATCTCTGGTACCGCTTCGATCCGCCGCCGCGTGGCCTGCCGCTTGAAGGCGTGCTCGGCAACGGCGACAGCGGTGGCCCGCTGGTCATCAATGTGCAGGACCACTGGCAGCTGGTCGGCCTGGGTTCCTGGATCACCGCCGTTCCCGAGCACGCCCTTGAGGCCGGCTTCTATGGCCAGGTGGTGTTCAACGTGCGCATCTCACGCTACGCCGGCTGGATCGACCGCGTCATGTCCGGGGACGACGCCGGTCGATAGCGGTCGCCGGGTTTAACCCGGCAGCTCGCACTTCATCTTTCCGTCCACGTAGTACGGCTTGGGCACGTTGGGGTTGTCGCTGGTCTTCTCGAAGACCACCTCGAACGAGTCGGTATCCGGCGAGCCCTTGCGATCGGTGCAGGCGTCCTGCAGCTTCTTCTTGACCGCAGCAATGCCGGCATCGCGGTTGGCGCCTTCGGCGCTGTTGGTCAGGTTCACGGTTTCGGCCGAGGCCAGCGGACTCAGGGCCAGCAGGCAGCCGGTAATCAGCACGGTGTGGAGCTTGGTCATGGACTCGCCTCGTGAAGGTTCAGGGGCTTCGAGGATAGTGCGCGGCTGTTAACGGTGCGTGGTTGGGTGTGATGCGTCACGTTAATAAGTGCCGCCCGCCGGTCAGGGCGGGCCCACATCTACGGACGCTGCGGTCAACGGGAGTGGCTGTGTGTCCCGCGAGCGCCAGCGCCCGCGGGACGAGGCATCAGCCTTCCGGCAACAGGCGTTCACTGGCGTGTGCGGTCAGCCCAAGGCCGGCCATGACCAGCCCTTCCAGCACACGGTCGCCGACGTACTGGTCAGGCTCTCCATTCTTGCGGGCGCGCTCTGCGGCAAGCAGAATTTCCATCACCACGCGCAGGCCGTTGAGAGAACAGTCGGCGTCGGACAGCGCCATGCGTCGCCCTTGCGGCAGATGACCCTCCGGCCAGGGCCGGCCGTTGGACGCGGCACCTGCGCCGATGCTGTGCAGCAGTGAAACGAAGGCGTTGGGATCCGGTGTGGGCTCGTTGGCGGGATGCAGGCGGATCGGCTGCGTAGGAGGGGAGTAGGCCTTGGTCATGGCAGGGCTCCGAACAGATAAACGGAAGCCGCCACCCGTAAAGGTGGCGGACGGTGCGAGGTTCGAAACCCGGTCTACGCTAAACCGGCAGGCGCAAGGCCTCCGCGCACCGCCCGCCATAGCCGGCCGACGGATTGACAGCCGGCACCACCTGATGGGTGATGCCGGCTGGCAAGCGTGTACTTCAGCGTAGAACCGGGGTTTCGAAGCCCGGCCACCCGTTTTCGGTGGCGCGCCAAGAATTACTCCCGGTCATGCGGGAAGCCAAGGGCTTGGGGCTGATGCCGACAACGCCCTCGACGCTTTCGGCATTGTTGCATAGCTGGCCGGGGCAGGGAGGCGCCCATCGTGCAAGGATTTGGCCTGATTTCAGGCGTGGGCTGTCGTGGTGGTGATGGCTCGAGTCCCGGAGCCTGGAATTCAGGGCAATCACGACACGCGGCAGAAGGGATCTGAAGGTGCTGGGCACTCAGATCACCGTATCGCTAAACGCCGCCTGTTCTTTCAGCCATGCGATCACCGTCGATGCGCCGCTGCGCACATCGCGGTGCAGTGGAAGCGCAATCCAGTAGGCCGGGCCGAGCACTACAGCGGCATCTTTGAATGGCCTTACCAGCGCGCCCGAGGCGATGTCATCGAATGCAAAGCAATGGCGCGCCAGCGCGACGCCCTGGCCCTGCACAGCAGCCCGAAGCACGAGGTCTGACGATGAGAAGCGCGGGCCGGCAGTCACATCCATCGAGGCCGGACCGTACAGCTGCCGCCATGCCTCCCACGATGCATGTGGATCACGATCATGCACCAGCCGCGTCCCGAGCAGGTCGGCCGGCTGCGCCGGTTGGCCGGAAGCTTCGAACAGCGCCGGGCTCATGACCGGATACAGGACTTCGTCCATCAGCGGCTCGCACCTGGCATCGGGCCAGGGCCCACGGCCCATGCGTATGGCCAGGTCGATGTCGCCGGTCTGCAGGTTGTCGATCTTCTGGTCTACAACCACCGACACCTCTAGATGAGGATGCGCCTGCTCGAGTCGCGGAAGGCGCGGAAGCAGCCAGCGTGCCGCAAATGAAGGTGTGGTCGATACGGTCACCGATCGCCCGGAGCGTGCTTCCTGCACTGCGGTGATTGCGCGCTCGATATCGCGGAAGCTCGACAGCGTGGCTCGGCCCAATGCCTCGCCTTGCGGTGTAAATGTGATTCCTCGCCGGCCTGCAGCGTCGCCGACCAGCCGTACACCCAGCCAGAGCTCCAGCTCCGCGAGATGGCGGCTCACCGACGAGTGGACGATGCCGAGCTCGCGCGCGGCCGAGCGAATCCCGCCGTGGGCATACACGGTGGCGAACGCCCGAAGTCCGTTGAGGGGCATCTTCATGGTGGACTCAATAATAGACCAGAAGCGGCGTTACTTGGACCAGCTTGCCATCACACGATGTTGCATCGAGTCCAGATCGGAGAGGATGAACATGGGAATGCTGGTCGATGGCCGCTGGGTCGATGCCGATTCGACAATGATCGATGGTCGCTTTGTGAGACCGGAAAGCATGTTCCGGCAGGGTCTGGATGGCATTGCGGGCCGACTGCGTGCACAACCGGGTCGCTACTGGCTCATTGCGTCGTCCAGTTGTCCGTGGTCGCATCGCACCCTGCTGCTGCGTGCCCTCAAGCGCCTGGAGCATGCAGTGCCGGTGCAGATCGCGGGTGGTGAGCGAAGGCAGGGCTACGCGGTGGCCGGCGGTGCCTCCTGGGTCGTCCCGGGATGCGGCTCGCGGGTCCGGCACCTGCACGAGATTTACCGTCTGTCGGCACCCCGTTACACCGGCCGGGCAACAGTGCCGGTGCTGTGGGACAGTCAGGCCTGCAGGATCGTCAGCAATGAGTCGTCGCACATCATGCGCGCGTTCGATGCGGCCGATGCGAACGTCGCGGGGGCGTTCACGCTCGTCCCGCCCGCCTCCCGCGGCCGGATCGATGCCCTCAACGCCGCGCTTCAGGCCGGGCTGTTCAATGCCGTCTATCGCGCCGGTTTCGCGCAACGGCAGGACGCCTACGAAGAAGCTGTCGAGAGTGTGTTCGCCATGCTGGATCAGTTGGAGCGGCGTCTTGCGAATGCACGCTATCTGTTTGGCCTGATCATCACCGAGACGGACTGGCGCCTGTTCCCGACTTTGGTCCGGTTCGACGCCGTCTATCACGGCCACTTCAAATGTTCACGTCGGCGACTGATCGACTACCCGCACTTGTGGGCCTACGCGCGAGACCTGTACTCCTGGCGCGGTGTCGCCGCTACGGTCGATCTCGATGTGATCCGCAACGGGTATTACTGGCACGATCGAAGCGTCAACCCGTTCGGCATCATTGCCGCCGCACCTGATGCGGACTGGTCGGCTGCGCACGGTCGCGAGCGCTTCGGACCGGCGCGGGTGACGCTTGCCTCCGGGCAGGCGATTGAGGTCGATCCCATGACGCTTCAGTGCGGAGAGGCGGTGCGATGAGCGCTCTCCTGATCGGCGCAGGTGTCATCGCCGTTGCCACCATCACGCCAGGTCCCAACAACCTGCTGGTCATGCGCATCGCCGCGCGAACCGAATTCGTGAGCGCGCTGCCAGCGATCGCCGCCATCGTTGCCGGAGGATTGGGCATGTGGGCGCTGGTGGCGGCCGGAGCAAGCACCGCATTCCAAACCGTGCCGCACCTGTACGCCCTGATGACCCTTGCTGGCGGGGCGTACCTGTGCTGGATGGGCGCCCGCCTGGTCCTGGAAACACTCCGGCCACCTGAGAAGCACGTGCCCACGCCGACCAGTGTCCGGCACGGCAGCGTGGTGGCGCTGTTCTGCTTTCAGTTCGTCAATCCCAAAAGCTGGGTGCTGGTGCTGACGGTGACTGCCGTCGTCGGCAATGGCGCCGAGCCCCTGCGGACCTCCCTTGTGCTGGCGGCAGCGTTTACGGTGATCTCCGCACTTTGTCTCGCACTCTGGTGCGCGATGGGCGTTTCAATGATGCGCCATCTGGACACAACCGCGGCACGCAACTGGATTGACAGGGTGATGGGCGCGCTGCTGTTCGCATCAGCACTGTTGCTCGTGCTCGCTCCGGCCGACATGCCGAGCGCATGATCCCAATCATGATCGGCGGGGTGCTGGTTCCAGCTCTGAGAATGGCGAAGCCTGGCAACTCTGGAGGGTTCAGACCTGCCCGTTTGAACTTAGAAGACGGTCGGTCTAAAGTGTGCGGCATGACTCCTGCTGTCACTACGACTACACGCCGCCGGGGGCGCCCGCCGAGGGCGGATCGCGGCTTTGATGACACCCGGCGCGAGCTGGTGCGCACTGGGATCGCGTTGTTGACGGAGCGAAGCTTCTCTGCAACGGGCATCGACGCAATCGTCAGGCAGCTGGGCGTCCCCAAGGGCTCGTTCTACCACTACTTCGACAGCAAAGAGGCCTACGGCTTGGCTGTGCTCGAGGCCTACGACGAGTATTTCTGCCGCAAGCTCGACCGGCATCTGCTGGACGAAGAACGCGATCCGCTTGAGCGGATCCTGGGATTTGTCGCCGACGCCTGCAGTGGCCTGGAACGATTCGACTTCCGGCGAGGTTGCCTGGTCGGCAACCTTGGCCAGGAGATCTCGACACTGCCGCAGGCCTACCGTGCCCGATTGATCGAGGTGTTCAACGGATGGGAATCCCGGCTGGCCGCGTGCCTTGAACTGGCCCGGGCGCGCGCTGAGCTCTCGTCCGATGCGCGCTGCTCCGAGATCGCCACCGCCTTCTGGATCGGATGGGAGGGAGCTGTCCAACGAGCACGGCTTGAGCGCAGCGCTGCGCCGCTCACGATCTTCGCCAATGCGTTCCTGGCGGGCTTGCCCCGCTGAGTCCATGTTCCTTTGCCGGCTTGTAGCCGATCAGTCCAAATCATGCAGCAACCTTGCCGCTGCCCCAGGAGGAAGGCCATGTTCAACGCCGTATACATAGACAAGACGGGAAACGAATTGCAGGTCGACGTCAGGCAGGTGCCTGAATCGGCCCTGCCGGAGGGCGACGTCACCGTCCAGGTTTCGCACAGCACACTGAACTACAAGGACGCGATGGCAATCACCGGCCAGGGCGGTGCGGTGGTGCGGTCCTTTCCGATGGTGCCCGGCATCGACCTGGCCGGCACTGTGCTCGAGTCGGCGGACCGGCGCTATCAACCGGGCGACCAGGTGGTTCTCAATGGCTGGGGCGTGGGTGAGCGGCACTGGGGAGGGCTTTCGCAGCTGGCACGCGTCAACGCCGACTGGCTGATCCCGCTTCCAAAGGGCATGCAACCCGAGCAGGCCATGGCTATCGGAACGGCCGGCTATACCGCCATGCTGAGTCTGATCGCGCTGGAGCGTCATGGCCTTTCTCCGGATGCCGGTGAAGTGCTGGTTACCGGAGCGAGCGGAGGCGTAGGCAGCTTCGCTGTGACATTGCTGGCCGATCGTGGCTACAACGTCGTGGCGTCCACCGGACGGCTGGACGAGACCGACTACCTGAAGTCCCTGGGTGCCAGCGAGGTTATTGATCGCAATGTGCTGTCCCAGCCAGGCAAGCCACTTCAGCGGGAGCGGTGGAGTGCCGCCATTGACTCGGTGGGCAGCCACACACTTGCAAATGTGTGTGCCGCCATCAAGGAAGATGGCGCCGTGGCCGCGTGCGGGCTGGCTCAGGGCATGGACTTTCCTGCCACGGTGGCGCCCTTCATCCTGCGCGGTGTGAGCCTGCTGGGAATCAACAGCGTCACGCGGCCCACCGCAGAGCGGCTCGTGGCGTGGGAACGGCTTGCCAAGGACCTGGATATGACCAAGCTCGACGCCATCTCCCAGCACATCGGCCTGGGAGAGGTTGTAGCCACTGCCGAAGCCCTGATGGCAGGACGCATCCGCGGACGCGTCGTGGTCAACGTCAATCGTTGACGTGAGGATCGTTGCCGCTGCCTGATGATGGCGTGCCGCCGCTGGCCGGGGGCTCTGCCATTTCCTGAAGGCGCGGGCCTGCACCGCGCCGACCATCGACCAACGCCTTCTTCACTGCCCGCGACATTACACTTGCGCGCTTTCACATGCGGAACAGGGAGGCAAGTAACCCCATCGTGAGAGCCATTTCCTCTATTGCCGCTGCCGTGCTCGTCAGCGCTTCGCTGACAGCGGAGGCATCGGAACGCGATCGAAACGGCGGCGCTTACTTCGAGCCGGGCGGCGCGGCAAGGTTCAATTACGGCTGGCTCGACTACGGCGCGACCAGCCGCCTCCAGCTTGAACTGCTGCGTGCAGACCTCGACGCTGGGACCGGGCCGTTTTTCTTCTCTGCCCAATACCGCTGGTACGATGGTTTCGACGCTGTGCATCACGCCTACGCGGGCTGGCAGTTCTCCGATGCTACCCAGCTGAAGGCAGGTATCCAGCAAGTCCCATTCGGGCTGCTCCCTACCGTTTCGCAGAGTTTCTGGTTCGGCTCCGGCTACTACCTGGGCATCGAGGATGATTACGATCCGGGCCTTGTAGTGATTCACCGCAGCGGCAGCACAACCTGGCATCTCGGCTGGTTCTCCGGAGACGAATACGGATCGGGTGCTCGCTACGATCGCTATTCCTTCGATGTCGCGCAGACCGAGGCGTTGCCGTATCGCGAGCGGCAACGGCTGCATGCACGCGTGGAGAATGCGCGCGACTGGGCTGGCGGGGACCTGCTGCTGGGCGCATCCGCGTTCGCCGGCAAAGTGCAGAACACACAGACACGACGCCATTACGGTCACCAGGGTGCAGCTCTGCATGCACAGTGGACGCGCGATGGCTGGACCGCGCAGTTGCAGTGGGCGCGGTACCGGTATGACGTGCCCGGAGATCGCATCGCAATGTCGGCGTTCCAATCCCCCTTCCAGGTTGCAGCGCAGGCGGATGTGCCAAGCGCCAACATCGCCTATTCGTTCGGCCGGAAGGGCTGGCTGGATGACATCACCTGCTATAACAACCTCAGCATGACCCGCCCGGTCGGGCACCGCGCGGGCCTACGCAACTCGTGGCAGAACGTGACCGGTTGCAGCCTGCAGAAGGGCGTCATGCTCACCTATGTCGATTGGATCGCCGGACGCAACATGTGGTTTGCCGGCGGCGACGGCATCGGCATCAGCGAGGGAGGCCCTTCGCGCTGGCATTCTCGGTTGAATCTGAACCTCGGTTTCTACTTCTGATCGGCCTCGCGCGCTCAGCAGGACCTTCCATTGAAGAACTCGGAGGCATGCTGTCAGGAGCGCTGAGGCGCCGCAGGTACAGCGCCCAACGAAGGCGGCTCAGGGCGTCTCGTTTGATTGAGACAGCAGATTCCTCGCAACTTCTATTGCCTTCTCGCGTGAGGTGACAATGTGGAGAGGGTAGCCCCAGAACTTGGAAAAGGGTACCGAGAACGTCTTGTAGGCGACGCGCTTGGCCGGATTGGGCTCGACCAGGACCATCGCCAGAACCAGCCTGCGAAGCTCGGCCTTGTGCTGCTTCATCCACAGCGCCATGCGTTTCTTCTCCGCTGGCGAGTGGTCATGCTCCTCCGATGGCGCCGTATCAGTGAGAAGTACGAAGGGCTCCCCCCGGCGCAGATTTTCCTCGAACGCGTCGAAGTCATACTGATGTTCGTGTTCGGGGCCTTGCGCGAGGTCCATCCAGACCAGGGGAAAATCACTGCTGTTCATCGACATGGGCGGCTTCCTTCAGTTTGATGTGTCGCCAGGTGGTCGCTGCAGCGAACAGGCCCGGCAGCGTGATGAAGAAGATTGCGGAAAAGGTGACGTGCCAACCGTCCCTGAAACCGTCGAAGACGCCGCCGAGCGTATTCAGCAGCACAAGTGCGCTCCCCAGTATCAGCGCAATCCAACAGGATCTTCGGGTATTTGAGAGTGCGAGAAGCACTGTCACTATCCAGCACCCGTAATAGGCGGGAAATGCCCAGAGCGCGTCGTGATCAAACGTGATTGCCGGTGCCGCTCCATTGGCCCTGGCGAAGTCGTTGACGTAGAAGAACAGCTGGAAGGTGACGAAGAGAATGGCGCCAGCGGCAGTCGTCAGCCACAGCAATGCAACTCTGTCTGGAACACTTCCGGGCCGGGGTGGGGCGGTGGGCGAGGAGGGTTGGGTGGGCATGGCGGATTGTTCTCTGATGAGCCTCTATGGATCTTGTCGGGTACAGCGATGAATCAGTATCTGTAGTCCAGCGTCACCATCACATTGCGCGGCGCGCCATAGCCGACGGTGTCGAAATCTCCCTTCTGAAGCGCGTACTTCCTGTCCAGGACGTTGTTGACGTTGATGGCCACACTGGATTTGTCCGTGATGGAGTAGCGACCCATTACCGAGAGAAGTGCATAGGATCCCTGTTCTCCACCCAGGGAACTGGTTCCCGTGTTGGGCGCGTTGTAGAAGCGGCTTTGCCATTTGAAGCCGCCGCCCAGCGTCAAGCGGTCCCATTGGCCCGGCAACCGATAGGTCGTGAAAAGCTGCGCCGTGGTGCGGGGCAACTGCGTGTTCAAGCGCTCGTGGGCACCGTCCTTCGCAGTGAAGTGCGCGACACCCGCGTAGACGTTCCATCCACGGACAGCTCTCCCTGAAGATCCAGCTCGATACCGCGAGACCTGGTCCCGTCGGCGCCGCGGTAAGCCTGCGCTCCGCTGGGTGTGTAGGTGCCGGCGACCGATTGCGCGGCGTTGTCCAGTTCGGTGTGGAAGAGGGCAATCGATGCAGTCAAGCGCCCGTCAAGAAGCCCTGCCTTCAGCCCGATTTCGCTTGTTCTGCCTTTTGAAGGGGTCAGCACGTTACCGTTGCTGTCCCGATACTCGGTCTGGGGGTTGAACACTCCTGTGTGGCTGGCGTAGACCGAGTACGTCGCGTTGATGTCGTAGATCAGGCCGGCGTACGGGGTGAACTCGCCACTTTTTCTGTAGTGCACCGGTGCTCCACCGGCCGCATCGTCGATTTCATAGGTACTGAGGCGACCCCCGACGATCAGCTTCAATGGTTCAGCCAGCGAGAGTCGCGCCGCGCTGTAGACGCCACCTTGCTTGATTCGGGTTCGCGTCGGCGTTGTGGACATCGCATCGAAGTCAGGCCTGCGGAATGAGGGGCTCAACTCATACACGTTCACCGGCCAGATGCCTGCATAGAAGGGGGCGACGTCCTCCTGATATGCGTTGCGCCGCGAGCGGGTGGCGCCGACGACCAGATCGTGCTGTCGGCCAAACAGCTGGAAGGGGCCACCGGCCATGACGTCGAACGTGTTCTGGCGACTGCGCCCCTCGGACGCCAGCGCTACCGGATAGGCCCCGTTGGGGAACACGCCCAGGCCTGTGGCACGATCAGGTCGGCCGATCAGGCCAAGGAGCTCGGCGGCATGCTCGGTCCGATATTGATTCGCGGTGGCCTGGAACTTCCAGCCGTTTCCGAAGAGATGCTCGATTTCGGCGAAGGCCGTCTTGAGGGTGTTGTCCCAATAGCTCCAGTCCTGCGCGTAGTTCCTGGAGCGCGGATACTCCGCTTGCGTACCATCGCTGAACCAAAGTGGCAGGCCTCCCCAGGTCGATCCCTTCGGCGTGATGTCCTGGTATTCGTACCCCAGGCGGAAGGTCGTGTCGGCGGTCAGATCGGCCTCGATGACGCCATATAGCGACTTCCTCTGCGGCCTGTAACCATCAAGGTAGCTATGTCCGTCCTGGTATGTCCCCACCAGTCGCGACCGGATCCGACCGTCCGCGGTCAGCGGTGTGGAGATGTCGCCGACGCTCCGATAGGTCTCCCAGCTGCCAGCCCCCAGCGAAGCGCTCGCCGAGAAATCACGTGTCGGTCGTTTGCGGACAAGATTGATCGCGGCTGAAGGGTTGCCGGTACCTGTCAGCAGGCCCGATGCACCACGCACGACTTCCACGCGGTCGTAGAAGGCTGTATCAACAGCGCCGATGCCACTTCCATTGACGGTGCTGCCGACCACCGTGGGTATGCCGTTGTACTGGATGTTATTGATCAGGAAGCCGCGCGCATAGAAGCTGGTACGCTCACTGTCCGACTGGTACGTGGCGATTCCGGAAGTGCTCTCCAGCGCTGCCTGCACCGAGTCCAGGTGCTGGTCATCCATGCGCTGACGCGTCAGTACAGTCAGTGCCTGCGGCGTCTGCTGGAGCGACAGCGGCATGCGCGTGGCGGCAGAGGACTCCCGCGTCGTATAGGATCCTGTGCCCTCTGTGGCCGCCTTGTCCTTGTGAGCCAGCACTGTAACCGTGGGTAACGCGGTCTCTTCCGGCTCTGTCCTTTCGTCCGCGCGATCCGACGGAACGGATTCGCCTGCAAATGCGGTCGGCGCGCCCAGCAGGGCCCATGCAACTGCCACGGCCAGGCCAGCGTATCGGGCGTCCCTCGGGCGCCCGCGCCTGTACTCCAGATCAGAATTCCCATCCGCACCTGCAAGCACGTTGATCGGGTAATGGGGAGCATCGGCGCTCTGCGGGCCAGTCATAGATAATAGTCATTCGCGTTTGGGCGCCACATTCAACAACGAAATCCAGTGGAACACTGGCGAACCCAGGCCAGACTATTGTTCAGTCAGGCCAGGTCGGCAGGCGGCAGGCGGCAGGCGAGAGTCGGCTACACGAAGGAGCGGGGTCGAACCGGGCCAGAGGTGGAGCAGGTCAGGCATACGCCGGCGAGCTGGCCCGCGGCAAGGTGATCTGTGCCGGTCGCGAGGGCATCGACAGCTGCC
>NZ_JASGBV010000104.1:0-15574 GCF_030053245.1 Stenotrophomonas sp. RS-48 | reverse complement strand
CAACGCCGTAGCGCGGGCGGCGTCGCTGCGCGTCTGCATGCTGGGTGCCGTCGTCTGCGTGGTCGTGGCAACCGGAGCCGGCGCCGCAGCGGCCACGCCCGGGCTGTCACCCGGCCATTCGATCACCAGCTTTGACGCCTCTCCTTCGCGCTGCATCTGCGGGCGGAACGGCGCCACGGATTCCGCAAGATCGAAAACAACACGGAAGGTGCCCGGAACCGGTTGTCCGGTGCGCACTGCCGTCACCACGCCCTGCGCAGCCGGCATCTTCAGGTTGCGCACGGCAGTGGAATCCGGGAAATCGACCACCAGCCGGTTCGGGTTGGCCAGTGACAGCGTCTTGTAGCCGCCACTGCCGACCAGCGAGATTTCCGCGCGGGTGCCGGTGGAGCCTGTATTCAGCTGTACCTGACGGACTTCACCCGCCCACGCGCTGAGGCTCGCCAGACCCAGTCCGACGGCGGCACAGATGGCGATGAGACGGTTCCCCAGGCACATGGCTCAGGATTCAATCACCGCGCTGAACGGAATGCAATACCTTTTTCCTTAATAATCCGTAACCTGCCGATCTTTGTTCTCGTCAGGCGACAGAAACAGGCCGCAAGTCTCCACCTTCGGCCAGCCGCTGCAGCCATTCCCGGCCAGCGTCGCTGAGCCCACTGAGACGCGCCCGGCGCCCCTGGCCCTCGATCTCCAGCGCCACGACCAGGTCCGTCGGCGGCAATGCGCCCGCCCCCCGTTCCGGCCACTCGACCAGCCACAGCACCGCACTGCCCTCGTCCAGGCCCAGGAAATCCAGTTCCCCGGCCTGGCCGATGCGGTACAGGTCCAGATGCCACGCCTCGCCGCCACTGGCCAGCGGATAGCGCTCGACCAGGGTGTAGGTCGGGCTGCGGATCGCACCCTGCACGCCCAGCGCACGCAGCAGCGCACGCGCGGTGGTGGATTTGCCGGCGCCGAGGTCGCCGCGCAGCTCGATCAACGCCTGCGGCGGACGCGTGGCCGCCAGCCACTGCCCGAGACGTTCGGTGGCATCGCTGTCGGCAAGGAAGTATTCGTTCATGGGGAGCGTTCCGGATTGGCCAGCCGCCGCAGGGGCGCCAGCAGGTCGGTGGGAAGCAGACCACGCGCGCCGTTGGTGGCCGCGGCGTCGCCGGCAAGCGCGTGCAGCAGGGCGCCGCCTGCTGCGGCATCGAATGCGTCCAATCCCTGCGCGCGCAGTCCAGCAATGACGCCGGTCAGCAGATCTCCCATGCCGCCGACCGCCATGCCCGGGTTGCCGGCCGCGATCAGCCGCGGCAGCCGCGCAGGTGCCGCGACTACACTGCCGGCACCCTTCAGCACCACGGTGGCGTGATAGCGCTCGGCCAGCGCCTGCGCGCTGCCGAAGCGATCGGCCTGTACCTCGGCGGTACTGCAGCCCAGCAGGCGTGCAGCCTCTCCCGGATGCGGCGTCAGGATGGCATCAGGCACCGCGTGCGGGTTCTGCGCCAGCAGATTCAGGGCATCGGCGTCGATCACCAGCGGACGCCCGCAGGCGAGCACGCTGGCATGCAGCGCACGCGCCCAGTCGTCCTGGCCAAGGCCCGGCCCGATCGCAACAACCCGTGCGCGGTCCAGCAGCGCAGGCAACGCCGCGCCATCTTCCAGCGCATGCGCCATCGCCTCGGGCAGGCGCGCAAGCATCGCCCCCACATGCTCACGACGGGTGCCGACACTGAGCAGTCCGGCACCGGCACGCAGTGCGGCCTCGGCCGCCATCACCGGTGCGCCACCACTGCCGTGGTTGCCGCCCACACACAGCACATGCCCGGACTCGCCCTTGTGGGTATTGGCCCGGCGCGGCGGCAGCAGCGCCCGCAGACGGTCGCCGACCCAGCGTTCCGCGCTGGCCGCGATGCCTTCCCGCGCCGCCTCCGGCAGGTCCAACGGCGCCAGCCGACGCTGGCCGACATGATCCAGCGCGTCGCCGGTGTACAGGCCCCGGTGGCAGACAATGAACTGCAGGGTGACCGCCGCGCGCACCGCAACGCCGGGAACGCCGCCCTGATCGGCATCGACACCGCTGGGTACATCCAGTGCCAGCACCGGCGCCGGAGAGGCGTTGAGTGCTTCGATCAGCGCCTGCGCCATGCCGGCCGGGGCCCGATCCAGGCCGAGACCGAACAGCGCATCCACGCCGACGTCGGCGACCGGCAGCTGGCCGTCGAATTCGATGCTGCTGCCGCCGGCGGCAGCGAATTCCGCCGCTGCCTGCTGCGCCAAGGGCGTTGCGGGCAGCCTGCCCGGCAGGGTGATCACCTGCACCTGGCGGCCCGCCTGCAGCGCATGGGTCGCCAGTACGTAGCCATCGCCGCCGTTGTTGCCGGCGCCAGCCACCACATACAGACTGCGGGCATCCGGCCATTGCTGCAGCAGGCACTGCCAGCCCGCCAGGCCAGCCTGCGCCATCAGGCTCCAGCCACCATCACCGGCAAGCGCCGACGCGCGGGCGTCCAGCGCGCGCGCAGCAGCGGTGTCGAACAGAAGAGAGAGATCGGGCATGCCGGGATTTTATACTGGTGCACATGTCCTCCGTCCCCGCCCCTGCCCCAGCCGACCCGGTCCAGGCCGTGCAGCGCATCCGCGAACTGGCCCGCGCACACGGTTTCCAGCGCTGCGGCATTGCCGGCATCGAGCTGGGCGAAGACGAGGCACACCTGGCCGATTGGCTGGGTCAGGGCCTGTACGGCACCATGGACTGGATGGCACGCCACGGCACGCTGCGCGCACGCCCGGCCGAACTGCTGCCGGGCACGGTGCGGGTCATTTCCGTGGGCATGGACTACAGCCACCGCGACGATACCGAAGCCTGGGCGACCCTGGCCGATCCCGGCCGCGCCTACGTGGCGCGCTACGCGCTGGGGCGCGACTACCACAAGCTGATGCGCAACCGCCTGCAGAAGCTCGCTGCGCGGATCAACGATGAAGTCGCTCCACTGGGCTACCGCGTTTTCGTCGATTCGGCACCGGTGCTGGAACGGGCCCTGGCCCGCAACGCCGGGCTCGGCTGGATCGGCAAGCACACCTGCCTGATCGATCGCCAGGGGGGCTCATGGTTCTTCATCGGCGAGATCTACATCGACCTGCCGTTGCCGGTCGACGCGCCCGCCACTGCGCACTGCGGCACCTGCACGCGCTGCATCGACATCTGCCCCACGCGCGCCATCACCGGCCCGCAGCGGCTGGATGCGCGCCGCTGCATTTCCTATCTGACCATCGAGCATGAGGGCGCGATCCCCGAGGACATGCGGCCGCTGATCGGCAATCGCATCTACGGCTGCGACGACTGCCAGCTGGTCTGCCCGTGGAACAAGTTTGCCAAGCGCACCGATGAAGCCGATTTCCGCGCACGCAACAACCTGGACACTGCGCGCCTGGATCAGCTGTTCGCCTGGGACGAGGCGGAATTCCTGCGCCGCACCGAAGGCAGCCCGATCCGTCGCAGCGGCCATGAGCGCTGGCTGCGCAACATCGCCGTGGCACTGGGCAACGCGCCGACAGCACCGCAGACCCTGGCCGCACTGCAGACCCGCATCGATGATCCCTCGCCGCTGGTGCGCGAGCACGTGCAGTGGGCGCTGGCACAGCACCGCACGACCTGAGCCGGGCGTGCCCGGCGCGCGCCAACGTGCGATCCTGAGTGCCCGCTCCACCCGCAGCGCGCCGTACCCATGCAGCCACGCAACAACGACATTCTCACTCCCAGCCAGCTCAACACGCTGGCACGCGACCTGCTGGAAGGCAGCTTCCCGGCGATCTGGGTCGAAGCCGAACTGGGGAGTGTGGCCCGCCCTGCGTCCGGGCACCTGTACTTCACCCTGAAGGACGCACGGGCACAGCTGCGTGCGGCGATGTTCCGGATGAAGGCGCAGTACCTGAAGTTCGTACCGCGCGAGGGCATGCGCGTGCTGGTGCGTGGCCGGGTGACCCTGTACGACGCACGCGGCGAGTACCAGATGGTGCTCGACCACATGGAGGAAGCCGGTGAAGGCGCGCTGCGGCGGGCGTTCGAGGAGCTGAAGGCGCGCTTGGACGCCGAAGGCCTGTTCGATCCTGCACGCAAGCGGGCGCTGCCCGCGCATGTGCGGCGGCTGGCGGTGATCACCTCGCCGACCGGCGCCGCCGTGCGCGATGTGCTGAGCGTACTGGGCCGTCGTTTCCCGCTGCTGGAGGTGGACCTGCTGCCGACCCTGGTGCAGGGCTCCAGCGCCGCCGCGCAGATCACCCGCCTGCTGCAGGCAGCCGATGCCAGTGGTCGCTACGACGTGATCCTGCTGACCCGCGGCGGCGGTTCACTGGAAGATCTATGGGCGTTCAACGACGAAGCGCTGGCGCGCGCGATCGCCGCCAGCGATACGCCGGTCGTGTCGGCCGTCGGCCACGAGACCGACTTCAGCCTGAGTGATTTTGCCGCCGACCTGCGCGCGCCGACACCGTCGGTGGCGGCCGAGCTGCTGGTCCCCGACCAGCGTGACCTGGCCCTGCGCCTGCGCCGCAATGCCGCGCGGCTGGCACAGCTGCAGCGCCACGCGGTAGGACAGGCCATGCAGCGCGCCGACCGTGCGCTGTTGCGATTGAATGCGCAGAGTCCGCAGGCCCGGCTGGACCTGTTGCGGCGCCGTCAGCTGGAGCTGGGCCGGCGGCTGCACGCGGCCTTCAACCAGCAGCAGGAGCGCCGTGCCGCGCGCCTGCGCCATGCTGCCGCGGTGCTGCGTGGCCATCATCCGCAGCGCCAGCTGGACGCGATGCAGCGTCGCCTGTCGGCCCTGCGCGGACGCCCCCATGCAGCGATGCAGCGGCTGCTGCAACGCGATGCGCTGCGCCTGCGCGGCCTGGCCCGGTCCCTGGAAGCGGTCAGTCCATTGGCCACGGTGGCACGCGGTTACAGCATCGTGACCCGTGCCGATGATGGTGCACTGGTACGACAGGTTGAACAGGTCCAGCCCGGCGACGCACTGCAGGCACGCGTGGGCGACGGCGTCATCGACGTGCAGGTCACCTCGGTCAGGTAATGGAGGGCGGCCAAGGCGCAGCCAGGCGCGCGCCTTCCTACCTGGCCGCCTCGCAGAACTGCTTCCGGTACTCCAGCGCCTTCGGCATCAGTGCCTGCAGATTCTGGATCCGGGTTCCCGGGTTGGGATGGGTGGAGGCAAACTCCGGCGGCGACTGACCACCACTGGCCTGGCCCATCCGCTGCCACAGCGGCACCGCTTCGCGCGGATCGAAACAGGCAGCCGCAGCCAGCATCAGCCCCACCTCATCGGCCTGGGTCTCGTGGCCGCGTGCGTAGGGCAGCAGATAGCCATAACCCATCGCCGACATCACCATCTGCTGCTGCTGCGCATCCATGCCACTGGCAGCCCCGGCCATCTGCCCGATCTGGGTCAGCTTCTGCTGTGCCATGCGCTGCGCTCCATGGCGCAGCAGCGCATGGGCGATCTCATGCCCCATCACCACCGCCATCGCATCCTTGGTCCGCGCCACCGGCACCAGACCGGTATAGACCGCCATCTTCCCGCCCGGCAGGCAGAAGGCGTTGGCCTGCTCGGAGGGGATCACGTTCACCTCCCACTGGAAGCTGCGCGCGAAATGGGCCGGCTCCACGCCATGCTCCCGCGCCAATGCGGTCTCCACCACATCGACCTTGGCGATCAACCGCTCGGCAATCGCACGCACGTCACGCGAGATCTGCGCGTTCGGGTCCAGTGGCCGCTCCTGCGCCAGGATCTGCTGGTAGGCCTGCAGGCCCAGCGCGGTTTCCTGCTGGGCATCCAGGCTGCTGTCGATCATGACCTTCTCGCCGGTATAGGGATCGACCGTCCGGTTCGAAAACCAGTAAAAGGCCGCGTAACCCGCCGCCAGCAGCAGTACCCACCAGCGGATGTTGCCGAACAGGCCACGCCGCTGCGGGCCCTGCGGCGAGCGGGAAAATGGGTCGTTGCGCATGCGGTGGTCTTCCGGCTGGCCCCGCCGGCCGGCGGGCACGGCGCAATCTTAGTGTGCCGGAGCCCGCGCCGGGTGAAGCCGGCCGCTCAGATGCCGCGTACCAGGCGGAACCCGATGCGGGCGTTGGTGGTGTCCGAGTCCTGCGACTGCCGCCAGGCCGCCCGGGTCTGCTCGGGAGAGTTCGCCCAGTTGCCTCCGCGGATCACCCGCGCCCGGCAACCCGGGTTGAACCAGGCCACGCCGTCGGAGGGCGCACGCCGGTAGCTGGAATGCCAGCAGTCGGCCACCCATTCGCTGAGATTGCCGGCCATGTCGTGCAGGCCGAACGCGTTGGCCCGGAAGCTCGCCACCGGCGCAGGGCCCCACCAGCCATCGCCATAGCCGATGAACGCGTTGTGCCAATGCCGGCCAGACGGCGAGACATCCTTGCTGCCGGTGAAGTTGCCGCTGCCCGGCGGGGGCGTGCCTGCATCCCCCCAGGGATAACGGCCGCTGCTGCCGGCGCGCAGCGCATACTCGAACTCGGCCTCACTGGGCAGCCGGTAGCTGTAGCCGGTCTGCTCGGACAGCCACGCGGCATAGTTTTCCGCGTCGCGCACGCTCACATGCATCACAGGCGCGTTGCCCAGCGCGCGCGCGCCGTCGTAATCCGAGCGCCAGTCGACACCGCTGCGGCGGATGAAATTGCCGCTGCGCTCGTCATAGACCACCGAATGACCGCGACGGGTCGCGCGTGGGCGGGCATTGGTGGCTTTGACGTAGCGCTCGAAATCGCTGACGGTCACCTCGGTGATGGCCATCGCGAAACCGCGGTCAAACCGCACGTAATGCGAAGGGCGCTCGGCATCGGTGGCGCCGGGCTCGGCATCCCCTGCGCCCATCTGGAAGCCGCCATGCGGCACCACCACCATCTGCGGGCCACGCCCGCCATCGCGCATCGCGTCGCTGAACACCTGGCCGGGACGGAAGCTGCCGTAATGGGTTGCCAGATCGATGCGCTCGCGCAGCTGCGCCACGACCGCGTCGCCGGGCAGCGCGATGCGCAGTGCTTCGGCCAGCTTCTCGCGCGCAGGTTTCAGGCCCTGCGGCGTCGCCAGGTCGCGCAGGCCCTCGTCGCGCAGCTGCGCCAGGGTGTTGGCCCGGATCTGCTCGATGCGCTCGAAGGCGTCGGCGATGGTCGGAGAGGAATCACGGACCTTGCTGGCTTCGGCCAGCCAGGTGCCGGCACTGGCGAAGTCACGGCGGCGGGCGGCCTCCTCGGCACGCCGGATCAGGCCGCTCTCCGCCGCAGCAAGGCCCTGGCGTGCGCGGCGGTTGCCCTCGTCAAGCGCCAACGCCTCGCGGAAACTGCCGATCGCGCCGTCACCGTCCTCGCCGATCCGGTCCGCGCGCAGGTCCTCCTCGCCGGCCCGGTTGTAGGCCACCACGCGTTGCGCGATCTCCACCCGCGCCTGCAGGGCACGCACCTTTTCATCGTCAGGGGCCAGGGTCAGCAACACCAGCGCCTGGCGTCCCGCTTCGGCCAGCGCCTCGCGCTGCTGCAGCGGCCGCACCAGCAAGGCATCGGTCTGCTGCAGCAGGCGCTGGCGGGCACGCTGCAGACCAGCACGGGCCTGGCGGTCGTCAGGCACCTCCTCCTGCACCGCCAGCCACAGCGGGATGGCGGCATCGCCATCCTCGTACAGCCGATCCTGGCCAAACGCCTGCTCGGCGGCCCTGCGCAGCTGCGCCAGGCTGCGCCCCTCCCGATCGACACGGGGCGGCGTCCACTGCTGCACGTCTTCGGCCGCATCCTGACCGGCGATGGTCACGCTGCCCTGCACCGCCGGCCGATCCTCCGGCGCCGGCGGCGATGCCGCCTGGCCGGAACCCTCGCCGGCCTTGCCTGCCGGTATCGGCGGTGACGGGGTGCAGGCGACCAGAGCCAGGGCCAGGCTGGCGCACAGCGCGGACGACAGCGGAAAACGCAAGCAGAGCCTCCTTCGGCACGGACGCGGACCGACGTTAGGCTATTCTCCCCTGCCTGAGCAAACCCGAGTAGCAGGCCCTGACCCGTGGCAATCTGGATCACCACCCCCGCCGAGCTGGATGCGTACTACCAGCAGCGTCCCACCCGCATCGGTCTGGACACCGAATTCATCCGTGAACGCACCTTCTGGCCGCAACTGGCGCTGGTGCAGATGGCGGTCGGCGAGGACATCCTGCTGATCGATCCGCTGATTCCCGGCATGCCCGAAGCACTGGCCCCCTGGCTGACCGATACGTCGATCATCAAGGTGATGCACAGCGCCAGCGAGGATCTGGTGGCCTTCAAATGGACCTGCGGCGTGCTGCCACGACCGCTGTTCGATACCCAGATCGGCGCGGCGCTGGCCGGCATCGGTGCCGGCATGGGCTACCAGAAGCTGGTGCAGGAGATCACCGGCGTGACCCTGGCCAAGGGCGAGACCCGCTCGGACTGGATGCGCCGCCCGCTCTCCGAGTCGCAGCTGCAGTATGCCGCCGATGACGTCGAGCACCTGTTCGCGCTGCATGACGCGATCGACGCGAGACTGCAGGCGATGGGACGCCAGCAGTGGCTGCACGACGACGCTGAACGCCTGTTGGCCAGCGTCGCCAACGATGAGGACCGCTGGCCGCACCTGTCCATGCGCTCGGCCCAGTTCCTCGATGCCGAGGCACAGCGACGCCTGCTGCGCCTGCTGCGCTGGCGCGATGTGCAGGCACGCCAGAGCGACCGGCCGCGCAGCTGGATCCTGGACAACGAACTTGCCGCCCTGCTGGCGCGCTCGCCACCGGCCGATGTCGACGCGCTCGCCAAGCTGTTCGAGCCGTTCCCGAAGGCGCCGCGCAAGCTGACAGCCGCCGTGTGGCAGGCCCTGGACACTCCGCTGGCCGACGAGCAGGACGCGCCGCTGGCAACCCAGCCCACCGACAGCAGCAAGAAGACGCTGAAGAAAATGCAGGACGCCGTGGCCGAATGCAGCCGTGAACTGGGCCTGGCGGACGGCGTACTGGCCTCGCGCAAGCACCTGGAAAGCTACCTCGAGCACCGCCAGTGGCCGTCGGCGCTGGCCGGATGGCGCCAGCAGGCGCTGGAATCGCGCCTGCAGCCATTGTTGCCGGTGCGCTGACAACCCGCTGCAGCAACGGAAAGGGGCGGCCAGGATCACCGGGCCGCCCCTTCCCGCAACCGTTCGATTACCAGTTCATGTTCAGCGACACACCCACGGTACGCGGCTCGTTGTACACCGCAGCCATGTAGTTCTCGATCACGCCCTTGAGATTCTTCTCGTTGGTGATGTTGCGTGCGAACAGCGCGACTTCATAGGCACCGTAGTTGCCGGAGTAACCGATCTTCAGGCCGCCCTCGAAGTCCCCCTTGGAGTTGAACTCCTTGCTGTCATACAGCACGAAGCTGGTATAGCCCTGCTTGTTCCAGTCGGTGGACACGAACATCGTGGCCGCGTCGCTGACCGGGAAATCGTAGCGTGCGGCCAGGTTGACGTTGTACTTCGGTGCGTTCGGCAACGGGTTGCCGTCGATCTGCGCGAAGGTGTTCGCACCCACCTTGATGGTCGGATCATCCACCGTGCACACCACCTGGCCATTCAGGCCGCAGACCTGCGCGTACACGCGCTTGTCCTTGATTTCGCTGTGCAGCAGGCTGACACCGGCGCTCAGGGTCAGGTTGGGAACCGGACGCAGTTCCATGTCCGCTTCGAAACCATACGCCTTGGCCTTGTCTGCGTTGAACAGCACGCCGTTGCCGTCCGAATCGTTGCCGTTGAGCTGGATGTCGTTGACGGTATAGGTGAACGCGGTGGCGTTCAGGCGCAGGCGGTTGTCCCACAGGCTGCTCTTCACGCCGGCCTCCCAGGACAGGATGGTCTCCGAGTCGGCGGTGGTGAAGTCGGCATTGAACACGGCCGAACGGCCCTGGATGGTGGGCCCGCGGAAACCGCGCGCCACCTTCGCATAGACGCTGACGTCCGGCGTGATCTGGTACATCGCACTCAGGTCCCAGCTGGGCGTGGTATCG
Source organism: Stenotrophomonas sp. RS-48 (assembly GCF_030053245.1). NCBI lineage: Bacteria > Pseudomonadati > Pseudomonadota > Gammaproteobacteria > Lysobacterales > Lysobacteraceae > Stenotrophomonas > Stenotrophomonas sp. RS-48. The sequence continues at coordinate 5,544 of NZ_JASGBV010000104.1, read as the reverse complement.
GACATCCTGACGTCGGTGCGGCCCTTGTAGGTCACCACACCGGCAGCGGTGTCGGCGGTCTTCAGCAGCCGGGTGTGCTTCTCGTCGCGGGTCTGGCGCAGGCCGGCGGTCACCGTGAACCTGTCGGTGAAGGCGTAGCTGAGCTGGCCGAAACCGGCCCAGGAGGTGTTCTTGTTGCGCAGGCGTACCCAGTTGTTCGGATTGCGCGCAGCGCCCTGCAGGAACCAGGCACGCTGGTAGAAGTCGGTGGTGTCGCTGCCGTTGAAATAGAACGCGCCGGCCTGCCACTGCAACGCGCTGTCGTCATGGCTGGCCAGACGGAATTCCTGGGTCCACTGGTCCAGGTCGCGGATCCGGCCCATCGACTGGCCGTAGCCGTTGGGCACGCCGTTGACCGGATAGTTCACCGCAGCACCGCCATCGGTATCGCCACGGCTGTAACCGGAGGTGGTTTCATACGCGGTGATCGAAGTGAAGTCGATCGCGCCGAAGTCATAGCGCGCCTTCACCGAGCCACCGTAGGTCTTGTAGGCCTGCGGGTTGTTGTCGGCTTCGTCGTAGGCGACCTGGTCGCGCGGCACGTCGGTGCGGTTGGAACCCTTGGTCAGCGCACCGCGCAGGAACAGGGTCGAGGTGCCTTCGTAATCGCGCGCGTGTGCCGAGGCCAGGATCGAGAACTGCTCGCTCGGCGTCAGCAGCAGCTGGGCGCGGACGTTGCGGTCATCGAAACCGCCCATGGCGTTCTTCTTCGGGCTGACGGTGCCATCCGCACTCGGGCCGCTGTAGGTGTTGTCGACATAGTCGTCGCGATGCTGGTACAGGGCCGACACGCGGAACGAGGCGATATCGTTGATCGGACCGCCAAAGCCGCCATCGATCGACACGCTGTTGTAACTGGCGTAGCTGGCGCTGACGCGGCCGGTGTAGTCCTGCGTCGGCTTGAGCGTGTCGAACTTGACGATGCCGGCCGTGGTGTTGCGGCCGAACAGCGAACCCTGCGGGCCGCGCAGCACTTCCACCTGGTCCACGTCGTAGACCGGATTGGACTTGAGCACCACGTGCTCCAGCACCACGTCATCCTGGATGATCGACACCGGCTGGGAAGCACCCAGATAGAAATCGATGTTGCCCAGCCCGCGGATGTAGAAGCGCGGGAAGATACGACCGGTGGTGGTTTCCGCATACAGGCTCGGCACGCGGCCGGACAGCGCCAGCAGGGTGTCGTCGCCGCCGGCGGTGAAGTCGCGCATGCGCTCGCCCTGCACGACGCCCACCGACACCGGCACCTCCTGCAGGTTCTGCTCACGGTGTTCGGCGGTCACGGTGATGGTATCCAGCCCGGTGGGGGTCGGCGCACTGTCCTGCGCCGCGGCGCCGAAGCTGCCGACCAGCGCCAGGCCTGCGCAGGCCAGCGCGAGCGGATGGCGACGGAAGGAAACGAGGGAAGACGACATGCCCGACAGACGGCGGGAATCGGTATGGGAAGGCATCGAAAGCTCTGAGGAGACGTCCGGGCGGCCTGCGCGGGCCGGGCGGCGAGAAAGGGAACTGCTGCGCAGACTGGGGATTATCCTCCAAATTGTTACGATTTCGTTTCGCGCAACGGCATCGCACGAAAGCCGGCGGACTCGGCACAGTCGCCTCGGGCCACGGGCGGGCGCGTCGCTTGGCAAGGCCGACCGCCAGCGATACAATGACAGCGCACTACGGGGCCATAGCTCAGCTGGGAGAGCGCGTCGTTCGCAATGACGAGGTCAGGAGTTCGATCCTCCTTGGCTCCACCATCCACATGCCCACCAGGGCATGAAAAAGGCCGGAACTCCTGACACCCAGGGTCCGGCCTTTTTCGTTGCACGCCCCGGGCTACCGGGCAGATGAGACGCGCGACCTGCGCATGACCGAGCCCGGTGGCGACACACCCAGCATCGGGCAGCCGCTGGCTCGGGCCGAGGGCGCTTGCAGCAATGACGCGTCAGGCAGGCTCCTGCCCACCATCCTTGCGCCGTGGACTGCGCGAGTGGGTGTCACGTACCTGCTGGTCGCGCTGCCCCGGACGCTGCTTGGCGACGTCGTCCTGCTTCCGGTCCTGGCGGCTTTCCTGCACCCCCTGGCGTGGATCGGGCGTGTCCTTTTCGTGTCTGCTCATGCGTGGCTCCGCCGCCGGCGGAGGCCGGCGCTGGTGCCACGCTAGAGGTCGCCGGGTAACGGACGGGTCAGTCCGGCGCGAACGCCATGTGCAGCCGCCTGCCGTCCGCTCAGGTGCGATTGATGGATATCCCGCCGTCCACGCGCATCGCACTACCGGTCACGAAGCTGCCTTCATCGCTGGCCAGGAACAGCGCAGCGTTGGCGATCTCTTCCGGCCCGGCCAGGCGCTTGAGCGCGTGCAGCGACCGTACGAAGTCCAGCGCATCCTCGTCTGGCGCAGCCTGCCGGCCCATCTCGGTGTCGGTGCCGCCAGGCAGCAGCACGTTGCAACGCACGCCCCGTGCGCCGTACTCGGCGGCGATCACCTGGCTCAGGCCGATCAGCCCGGCCTTGCTCGAGGCGTAGGCGGCCATGCCGGGCAAGCCGACGGCATGGCCGACGATGGTGCCGACGAACACCAGCGAGCCGCCGCCCCGCGCCAGCAGGGCTGGCAACTGGGCACGCGCGGCGTGGAAGGCTGCATCGAGGTTGGTGGCCATCACCTGCCTCCAGGCGTCCACCGGAAACTCCGCAGCGGGCATGCCCGGCCCCAGCATCCCGGCGTTGTTGATCGCGATGTCCAGGCCTCCGAAGGCCCGCTGCGCCAGGTCGACCAGCACCTGTGCAGTGTCCGGGCCGGCGACATCGGCGGCATGCACCACCGCCTCGCCGCCGGCAGCGCGGATCTGATCGGCCAGCGCCTGCAACGGCTCCGGCTGCCGCGCGTTGAGCACCAGCCTTGCGCCCTCGGCGGCGAAACGCAGCGCGCAGGCGCGGCCGATGCCGGCGCTGGCACCGGTGATGAGGGCGATCTTGTCGTGCAGGCGCATGTTCGGGGTCCAGGCAGTGAAGTGGCCCCTACGATGTCGCGTCCCTGCCCCGTTGACACTCCGTTTCCGGGCCCTGCTGGCGCGTGCAGGAAACGGAGTTTCCGCCAGCGGGGCACGTGCCAGAATCGACGCATGGACACTGCCATCGCAACTACCGATGCCCGCGTCGAACGCGTCTGCCGCCACCTGCAGGCCCGTCTCGACGAACCCTCGCTGCAGGAGCTTGCCGAACTGGCGGGCTGCAGCCCGACCCGGCTGCATCGCCTGTTCAAGCAGGCCACCGGATTGACCCCGAAGCAGTATGCGGCGGCCCTGCGTGCCGATCGGCTGCGCACAGGACTGCAACAGCAGGCGCGCATCACCGATGCCTTCCACGACGCCGGCTTCGGCTCCAGCGGCCGCTTCTACGAGAACGCGCCGCGCCTGCTGGGAATGACGCCCCGGCAATGGCGCAGCGGTGGACGCGGTGAGGTGATCCATTTCGCCATCGCCGAAAGCTCGTTGGGCAGCGTACTGGTGGCCAGCAGCAGCATCGGCGTGGTGGCGATCCTGCTCGGCGACGATCCGGAGGCGCTGCTGCAGTCGTTGCAGCAACGCTTCCGCCAGGCGGAGCTGGTCGGCGCTGACAGTGGCTACGAGCAGCTGGTGGCGCAGGTGGTCGGCCTGGTCGAGGATCCGGCACGTGGCGCGACACTGCCACTGGACATCCGCGGCACAGCCTTCCAGCAGCGCGTCTGGCAGGCGCTGCAGCAGATTCCCCAAGGGCAGACCGCATCGTATGCCGACATTGCCGCGCGCATCGGCGCACCGCGCTCCAGCCGCGCGGTCGCGCGTGCCTGCGCCAGCAATCCACTGGCGGTGGCAGTGCCATGCCATCGCGTGGTGCGCCGCGATGGCGATCTGTCCGGCTATGCCTGGGGTGTGGCCCGCAAGCGCGAACTGCTGCGCCGGGAGAAAGCCGCCAACGGCTGATGCCGCCGCATCAGGACCGGTGGATGCCGACCGTGGCCGGCTCGCGCCGTGGCAGCGCCGGGCCATGCCCGGCGGACACCGGCGAGAGCTCAGTCCAGCTTCACCACCAGCTTGCCGAAGTTGCGCCCCTGCAGCAGCCCGAAGAAGGCATCCGGTGCGCTCTGCAGCCCTTCGACCACGTCCTCGCGATACTGGATGCGCCCTTCCCGCAGCCAGTGCGCCATCTCGCGCTCGAACTGCGGCCACAGGTGGTTGAAGTCGTGCACGATGAAGCCGCGAACCGTCAGCCGCTGCCGCAGGATCTGGCTGAACAATGCCGGCAGGCGATCGGGCCCGGGATGCTCGACGCCGCGCGCGTTGTAGGTGGCGATGGTGCCGCAGACCGGAATGCGGGCGAAATCGTTGAGCAGTGGCAGCACCGCGTCGAGTACGTGGCCGCCGACATTCTCGAAGTAGACGTCGATGCCGTCCGGCACGGCGGCGCGCAGCTGCGCGGCGAAATCAGCCGCGCGATGGTCCAGCGCCACATCCACGCCAAGCGATTGCAGGTAGGCACGCTTGCCATCGCCGCCGGCAATGGCGACCACGCGGGCGCCCTGCAGTTTGGCCAGCTGGGCGACGGTTGCCCCCACCGGCCCGGTCGCAGCGGCGACCACCAGCGTCTCGCCCGGCTGCAGCCGGGCGATTTCATGCAGGCTGGAATACGCGGTGAATCCCGGCATGCCATACACGCCGAGTGCCGTGCTCAGCGGCAGGCCCGCCGGGTCCAGCCGACGCCCCAGCACCTGCGCATCCAGCACCGCATGGGTCTGCCATCCACCCGGCGCCAGGAACAGCTCGCCCACCGCGATTCCCGCCGCATTCGACTGCAGCACTTCGGCGACGGTCTGCCCTTCCATCACCGCACCCACGGCAACGGGAGGCGCATAGGAAGGTCCCTCGTCCATGCGCCCGCGCATATACGGATCCAGCGACAGATAGCGGTTGCGCAGCAGCACCTGTCCTGCTGCCGGCGCCGGCAGCGGCGACTGCTCCAGGCGGAAATTGGCAGCGATCGGCGCACCCTGCGGCCGCGAGGCGAGCACGATGCGGGTGGTGGTCGGTTGATCAGCCATGGGATGGACTCTGCTGCGGACAGCATTGGACAGGAGGGGCGACAATACGCCGCGACGATCGGCGCGTGCGGCGGCGAAAACAGCGTTCCATCGCCTGCCTGATGCAACCGCGGCCGCATGCCTTGCCCCTGCATGTTTGCCGATGCGGGCGGCCCGCTGATTTCCGCTGCAGGCGACGATCCTCGCCGCCGCCGCGACCCCCCGTCTCGTCCGCCATCGACCGGCGCCGCCACCTCGGCACGACGCAGGATCAACCACTTGCGCCCGCGCAGACGGCAATGTGAAGGTTTTTTTCCAAAATGCTTGCCGAAGACAGCCGACCTCCGTAATATGCGCGTCCTTGGCAGCGACGTCGCTGCAACGAAACACGTGGCCGAGTAGCTCAGTTGGTAGAGCAGGGGATTGAAAATCCCCGTGTCGGCGGTTCGATTCCGTCCTCG
>NZ_JASGBV010000103.1:0-34682 GCF_030053245.1 Stenotrophomonas sp. RS-48 | reverse complement strand
AGATTCGAGAATTTCAGCCCCAATTGACTGCAGGTAATCCTCTTCCATTGAAGAACTGAAGTCAGTGAGATCCATACCCTCAACAGAGTCGAGAGCATCACTACTCGCTTTATCTAGAAGTCCGAGGTCTTGCGAAGACTTCACCGCCCTTCTCAGTTGGAGAGCTGCCCCCTCGACGGCGTCCAAATGATGCGACCGTATCTCGCGGAGAACGACATCCACGATCAGGATTTGGATGTTGGTGGCAGCAAACTGACCCAGGACTGAGAGAAGCCCGCGATCGAACTGGAACCGTTGCCTAATCACAAGACTCGTATCTATAGCGACCGCAATAGGCTCGCCCCTAGCGAGTCGACTTACCAGATCAGCAGAGTAAATTTTCAACCCTAGGGCTCCTGGTTGCCGAAGACGAGCTTCACTAGCGCGAGACTACGATGACAGCCTGACCAGTGACATGGAGACGGTCAACCGGTAGGCGGTGCATCAGTCGCGCGCTGGAGGATGACTCCACCGAATGAGCACAGGCATATAGCAGCACAGGGTCCATCCGTATGGTGAGGCTCTATGCCCGCCATCCGCCTCTATACGGCTCCAGATTAAGCGCGACTCGGGAAGCGCGTCGGCTACTTGCCTTTAACTGCATTCCAGCCAGTGGCCATTGCCTTTCCGAGCTCGAAAAAGGCACTGGTAAAAGAGCTGCTGTCGGTGGGGGGAGCTTCCTTCTCTTGCTTTACGAGCTTACCAATAGCTACACATAGGGAAAGCGGTATAGCAACGAAGGACGCTATCACGGCGCCCATGATGGCGCTGGTCGTGGGTGGGAACTTAGAAAGGGCCACGCCCAACGCACCTAATTGCTCGGCAGCGTCCTTAGGAGACGTGCTGAACGACCAGTCCAATGCGTGGAATGAAGCGCGCGCCACGATGCAGAAGAACAGGCCGAAATAGGCAATGCTGAAGGTAGTCAACAGTAGGTAGAAAAACCACAGCTGAAAACGCTGGTCCCTAGCGGAAACCAACTGGTCATTGGGTCTCGGGCCCGCCAGTACTTTCGCCGTTAAGGTCATTTCAGGATCGTTCGGCAGACGCATCCCACTCGCTGCCGCATCCGCTGACGCTCCATCGTCCGGCTGAGACAAGTGCTACTCCTTATCTGATGTAACCTAGATTTTTCAGCCTATATATCATCGCCTGCTCAGACACCTGCATTGCGGAGGCAAGAGTCTCTACAGAGGTGACACCCTGATCAACGATCATCACTCTCATCGTATATGCAGGCATCAGCAGCTCTGCGGCAAAGCGGTTCGCCGATACCTCAACGGGATCGTAACTACCGCCAGCGAGCGTCGCAGAAGTGTCCCGAAAACGGGGACCATGCTGAAGAAAATGATGCCCAAGCTCATGCGCCACCGTGAACCGCTGACGGTTCGGCGGATCACTCAGATTGTAATAAATGACCGGATGCCCACCTTCGTTGGTGTAGGCACCGCTAATCGAAGGATCATAATTTGGCTGAAAAGGCGATAGCCCTTTGACTTCGATCCCCGCTTTGCCAGCGATCTCAGATGGATCAACTGGAACTGGACGGCCAGACCAGAAGTGCTGGATCACACTTTCAGCAAGCTGACGCTCCATCATTGACAGCTCCCCAAAGTTGCTTAGCCGGACACTATCACAGCTGTATGCAGTCACAAGTGCAAGAAGGAATCTGCTGTTACCGAGCAGTTACGAAAAAACCGGCAACAGCCGGTTCTTTCTTCAACACACTGATTTTAAATGGTGGGCGGTACAGGGATCGAACCTGTGACCCTTGCCGTGTGAAGGCAATGCTCTACCGCTGAGCTAACCGCCCGGTGTGTTGCTGAGCCGCTCATTATAGGAACTTTTCAGAGGCCGTCAACAGTTTTCACATTCGTCTTCACGGGTGTTTTCGAGGCGTGCCGCCGGGCGTGGCCCGGCGCTGCCTCACATCGTGTGGGTGGGCTTGTCCGAGCTGGTCAGGCCGGCCAGCTGGGTCTCGATCTTGTGCCGCACGCCCTCGCCTTCGGCGCCGTCGGCCAGCTGCACGCCGATGCCCGCGGTACGGTTGCCCTGTGCCCCTGCCGGGGTCACCCAGATCACCTTGCCGGCCACCGGCAGGCGCTCGCTGGAATCGGGCAGGGTCAGCAGCAGGAACACCTCGTCGCCGAGGAAGTAGCGCTTGGGCGTGGGCACGAAGATGCCGCCGTTCTTCACGAACGGCATGTACGCGCTGTACAGCGCGGCTTTGTCCTTCACGGCCAGGGACAGGATGCCCTGGCGGGCGTTGCTGGCACTCATCGATTTCCCCTTGCGGCAGGCCGCTCGTTCACCTTGTTCCAGGCCAGCAGCAACTCGACCACCGCAAGGTCTGCACGCACCGTGGTGCGCAGCAGGTCGCGGGTGCGGTTGGCAGCGTCGAACCAGGCTGCCAGCTTGTGCAATCGCTCCGGCGCGGTCAAGGCGTCCGTGCTGGCCTGGGCCAGCGCCAGGTCGGCGGCGAAGCGCAGGCGCAGCGCCGCGTTGTCATCACCGCACCATTTCTGCGCCAGCTCCACCGCGCCGGTCCTGCCGGTGGCCAGCTGCTCCAGGTCGCGGGCCACCTCACGGCGCAGGCTCAGCCCGTCCTCGCGCAGCCAGTTGTCGGCCTGGCCGGGATGGCCGCGCGCGGCGTCCAGCGCTTCGCGTGCGGAGGCGTCGCTGTGGCCCTGCTGCTGCAACCAGGCCAGCGCTTCCTCGTGCGGCGGCAGCTTGAACTCCAGGCGCTGGCACCGGCTGCGGATGGTCTGCGGCAGGCGTGCCGGGTCGCTGCTGATCAGCCACAGGTAGCGGCCGGGCTGCGGCTCTTCCAGCGTCTTGAGCAGTGCATTGGCCGCAGAGCGGTTGATCGCATCGGCCGGATCGACGATCACCACCTGGGCCACACCGTACTGCGGGGTCAATGCCAGTTTGTCGGTGATCTCGCGCACCTGCTCGATGACGATCTCGGTACGCAGCTTGTCGCCGCTCTTGTTCGGAATGAAGCTCACCAGCTGCAGGTCCGGGTGGGTACCGGCAGCGATCAGGTGGCGGGTGCGCGCGGCGTGCGCGGCATCGCCCTGCGCCAGCACGTGGTCGGCCAGCGCCAGCGCAACCTCGCGCTTGCCCAGCCCGGCCGGGCCGCAGATCAACAGGCCATGCCCCAGCCGGCCCGCGTCGAGCGCGGCCACGGTCTGATCGAATGCGCGCTGCTGCCAGGGCGAGAACGTGCTCATGCGCCCTTTCCTTCCTGCAGCCAGCGCTCGACCTGCGCGATCACGTCGGCGGCCACGCGTTCCTGCACCTGGCCCGCGTCGATCACGGCGAAGCGCTGTGGGTCCTGCTGGGCGCGGCTGCGGAACACTTCACGCACGCGCTGGAAGAAATCGTCCTGCTCGCTCTCGATGCGGTCCGGCCACAGGTCGCGGCCATTGGCGCGCGCACGACCGACCGCCACGTCCACATCCAGCAGCAGGGTCAGGCCCGGCAACAGGCCAACGGCACGGCGCTCCAGCTCGGCAATCCACTGCGGGTCCAGGCCACGGCCCCCTCCCTGATAGGCGTAGCTGGAATCGGTGAAGCGATCACTCAGCACGTAGGCACCGCGCTGCAGGGCCGGCTGGATCACCTCCCGCACGTGCTGCGCGCGGGCGGCGAACACCAGCAGCAGTTCGGCCTCGGCACTGAGCGGCTCGGCGGCGATCTCGGCATCGGGCTTCAGTATCAGGCTGCGGATGCGCTCGGCCAGCGGCGTGCCGCCCGGTTCACGCGTCAGCACGACCTCATGGCCATGCTGGCGCAGGCACGCGCGGATGGCATTGATCGCAGTGGTCTTGCCGGCGCCTTCGCCGCCTTCCAGGCTGACGAAACGTGGGTGGCGTAGCAGCGCGGGACTCATTGCGCCGGGGTCTCCTGGGTGCGTTGCTGGCGCAGCTGCTGCAGGTAGCGCGCTACCGCAGCGTTGTGCTGGTCCAGGCTGGACGAGAACACGTGCGCGCCACTGCCATCGCCAACGGCGACGAAATACAGTGCATCCCCCGCTGCCGGCTGTGCCGCGGCCATCAGGGCGTCGCGGCTGGGCATGGCGATGGGGGTCGGGGTCAGGCCCGCACGGGTATAGGTGTTGTAAGGCGTATCGGTGGTCAGGTCGCGGCGGCGGATGTTGCCGTCATAGGCCGCGCCGATGCCATAGATCACGGTGGGATCGGTCTGCAGGCGCATGCCGATCTGCAGGCGGCGCATGAACACGCCGGCAATCTGCGGGCGCTCGCTGGCCAGCGCGGTTTCCTTCTCGATGATCGATGCCAGCGTCAGCAGCTCGTACGGCGTGTTGATCGGCAGGTCCGGTGCACGGCTCTGCCAGGCCTCGTCCAGCGCCTTTTCCATTGCCGCATGCGCACGCTTGAGCACATCCACGTCGCTGTCACCGCGCTGGTAGATGTAGGTCTCCGGCAGGAACCGGCCTTCCGGATGCTGGCCGCCGAAGCCCAGGCGCTGCATCAGTGCCGCATCATCAAGATCATCGGTGGTGTGCAGCAGTGGATCGGCACGCTTCAGCGCCGCGCGCAGCTGGCGGATGTTCCAGCCTTCGATGATGGTGACGCGGTGCTGCAGGACCTTGCCGGCGCGCATGCGCAGCAGCAGCTCGCGCGGGGTCAGCTGGCTGTCCAGCGCGTACTCACCCACCTTCAGCTTGCCGGCGGCGTCGAGCTGGCGTGCCAGCAGCTGCCACTGTGCGTCCTGGCCTTCGTCCACGCCCGCCTCGCGCAGCTTGCGCAGCACGGTGTTCAGGCCATCGCCGCTGGCGATCACCACGGTCTCTGCGGAGGGGGAGATCCGGGCATCGGCGAACTGGGTCTGCTTGTAGAAGAACCACGCGCCCGCGCCGGCCACGACCGCGACCAGCACCACCAGCAGCGTTACCACGAACAGACACCCGCGCTTGGCTCCCGCCATGGATTACCTCAGAACTCGATTCCGTCGTGCAGGATACCGTGCCGGTGGTGTGGGGTCATGGCCGGATGAGGCGCTCAACCCCGCTTCGCTCGCCGGGCATGGCCCGGCGGTGATGCATCGGTAGCGCCGGGCCATGCCCGCCGGGGGTCGATCGCCTACCCTTGCTGGCCCAGGGCGCGCAGCAGGCCACGCGCTTTGGCGCGGGTCTCGTCCAGCTCCTTGTCCGGGTCCGAATCGACCACGATGCCGGCACCGGTGCGGAAACTGACCTCGTAGCCGTCCACCTCGGCGGTACGGATCAGGATGTTCAGGTCCAGGTCGCCATCGCGGTTCAGCCAGCCGAACGCCCCGGTATAGGCACCGCGCGGCACCTGCTCCAGCTCGCTGATGATCTGCATGCAGCGCACCTTCGGGCAGCCGGTGATGGTGCCGCCGGGGAACGTTGCGGCGATCACTTCGCCGGGGGTGACCTCCGGGCGCAGATGGCCGCTGACGTTGCTGACGATGTGGTGCACATGGGCGTAGCTCTCCACCGTCATCAGTTCATCAACCACCACGGTGCCGGGCAGGCAGATGCGGCCCAGATCGTTGCGCTCCAGGTCGATCAGCATCACGTGCTCGGCGCGCTCCTTCGGGTGCCCGACCAGCTCCTGGATGCGCGCGGCATCATCGTCACCCTCGAAACGCGGGCGCGTGCCCGCGATCGGCCGGGTCTGCGCGTGGCCGGCATGCACCGATACCAGCCGCTCCGGCGAGGAGCTGACCACGTGCCGCCCAAACGCACTGAACAGGCCGGCAAACGGTGCGGGGTTGGCGCGGCGCAGCTGTGCGTACAGGGCCTGCGGGCTGACCGGCGTGGCGAACTGCGCGCTCCAGCGCCGCGACAGGTTCACCTGGAACACATCGCCGGCGCGCAGGTAGTCGATCACCCGGCGCACGCCGTCGGTGAAGCGCTGCGGCGCGTCTTCGCCGACCGACTGCGGCGGCTGCCAGCCCTGCCCCGCCTCCGGCAGCGCCTGCGCGGCCAGCGCCACCAGCGAGTCCAGCAGCGCCTGCTCGCCCGCTTCGGCGATGACGAAGCTGGCGTGGTTCTGGTGATCGTGCAGCACGGCCGCCGGGCAGCGCAGCGCCAGTGCCGTCGGCCGGCCATCATCGCGCGCACGCGCCGGCAGCACCGGCTCGATCTGGCTGGCCACTTCGTAGTCGAGCATCAAGGCCCAGCCGCCGCGGAACGGCAGGCTGTGACTGCCATCGTGCGGCAGCCGTGCCTGCTGCCAGGCGCGGTCCAGCGCCTGCAGGAAACTGCCGGGCTGCACCGTATCCTGCTGGTCGCGCACGCAACCATCGGCATCCAGGCGCAGCATGTCGCCCTGTGCGGCCAACAGCAGGCTCCAGCGCCCCTGCGCGGTGCCGGAAGCGGTGGACTCCATCAGCAGCGGGAAACGTTCCGGCGCCTGCTGCTGCAGGGCCAGCAGATCGATCGGATGCGGCAGCGGGTGGATCAGCGGGGCGTGGGTCATGGTGGCCTGCAGGGGAATTCAGATACACGGAAGCCGCCTTGCGGCGGCTTCCTCGTGCGTGGAGCACGTCCGGTCGAGCATGGCCCGACGCGACAACCCGGTCAGACGCGCTTGAAGATCAGCGTGCCGTTGGTGCCGCCGAAGCCGAAGCCATTGGACATCACCACGTCGACCTTGGCCTGGCGCGCTTCATTGGGGACGTAGTCCAGGTCACAGCCTTCGCCCGGCTCCTGCAGGTTGATGGTCGGCGGGATGACGTTGTCCTGCAGCGCCATCACCGAGAAGATCGCCTCCACACCGCCGGCCGCGCCGAGCAGGTGGCCGGTCATCGACTTGGTGGAGCTGACCATCATCTTGTAGGCGTGGTCGCCGAAGGCCGTCTTCATCGCCATGGTTTCGCCCAGGTCGCCCAGCGGCGTGGAGGTGCCATGTGCGTTGAGGTAACCCACCTGTTCCGGATTCAGGCCAGCGTCCTTCAACGCCATGGTCATGCAGCGGGCAGCGCCTTCGCCGTTCTCGCTCGGCGCGGTCATGTGGTACGCGTCGGAGCTGGCGCCGAAGCCGGCCAGCTCGCAATAGATCTTCGCGCCACGGGCCTTGGCGTGCTCGTACTCTTCCAGGATCAGGATGCCGGCACCGTCGCCCAGCACGAAGCCGTCGCGGTCCTTGTCCCAGGGGCGCGAAGCCTGTTCCGGTGCGTCGTTGCGGGTGGACATGGCCTTCATCGCGCAGAAGCCGCCCACGGCGGTCGGCGAGGAGCCGCGCTCGGCGCCGCCCACCACCATCACGTCCGCATCGCCGTACTGGATCATGCGCATGGCGGTGCCGATCGAGTGGTTCGAGGTGGCGCAGGCCGAAACCGCCGAGAACGACGGGCCCTTCAGGCCGGTGATGATGCTCAGCTGGCCCGGCAGCATGTTGATGATGGTCTTGGGCACGTAGAAGGGCGAGATCTTCTTGCCCTCGTGGAATTCGATGGTCTGCTCTTCGATGCCGAGCAGGCCGCCGATGCCGGCGCCGACGATGGCGCCGATGCGCTCGGCATTGGCGTCGGTGATCTCCAGGCCCGAATCATGCAGGGCCATGAACGAGGCACCGAGGCCGTAATGGATGAACGGGTCCATCTTCTTGGCATCCTTGCCGCTGACCCGATACTTGCCGAACAGTGCATTGTCGGCGGTGATGTCGAAGCCCTTGACCTCACCTGCAATCTTGGTGGTGAACCGTTCCAGGTAGGAATCGGCGACGTTGGTCAGCGGACCGATGCCCGAACGACCATGGGTGATGCCTTCCCAGCTGCTGGCCAGATCATTGCCCAACGGCGAGACGATACCCAGGCCGGTTACGACGACGCGACGCTTCATTGCTGATTCTCCTGACCCGAAGATGCTTTCGGGCAACGCGGTTTGCTTCGGTGTGATGCGCAAACACACGGGGCCGCAACAGCGGCCCCATGGGGTGCGGTGCGCGCCGGGCGGATGCCCGCACGCGCACTGCCGTCTGACATCAGGCCTTGACGTGGGCCTTGATGTAGTCGATGGCGGCCTGCACGGTGCTGATCTTCTCGGCTTCTTCGTCCGGGATTTCGCACTCGAATTCTTCTTCCAGCGCCATCACCAGCTCGACGGTGTCCAGCGAGTCAGCGCCCAGGTCATCGACGAACGATGCGCTGGTGGTGACTTCTTCTTCCTTGACGCCAAGCTGTTCGACGACGATTTTCTTGACGCGTTCTTCGATGGTGCTCATGGGATCTCGCTCCAGATGGAGTTGTGGTTCAAAAGTGGTCGCCATCAAGGGCGATGGCCGTGGGATAGTGTAGTGGAAACCGGCGCGCCCTTGCATTGCAGCAAAAATCCACGCAGATCAACCACTTGCGGCGCAATCCGTGCGCCCCTTGCTTACGGCATGTACATGCCGCCGTTCACATGGAGGGTTTCGCCGGTGATGTAGCCGGCAGCCGGGCTGGCCAGGAAGGCCACCGCATGGGCGATGTCTTCCGGCGAACCCAGGCGTTCGAGGGCGATGTCGTTGATCAGCGCGGTGCGCGCTTCTTCCGGCAGTGCCTTGGTCATGTCGGTGTCGATGAAGCCCGGCGCGACCACGTTGACGGTGACGCCACGCGAGCCGATCTCCTTGGCCAGCGACTTGCTGAAGCCGATGATGCCGGCCTTGGCGGCCGCGTAGTTGGCCTGGCCGGCATTGCCGGTCACGCCCACCACCGAGGCGATGTTGATGATGCGGCCCTTGCGTGCCTTCATCATGCCGCGCATGACCGCCTTGCTGGTGCGGAACACGCTGGTCAGGTTGGTGTCGATGATCGAGGCCCAGTCATCGTCCTTCATGCGCATCAGCAGATTGTCGCGGGTGATGCCGGCGTTGTTGACCAGGATCGAGATCGGGCCGAATTCCTTGGCGATGCCATCCAGCACGCTGTCCAGTGCGGCGGCATCGGTGACGTTCAGCGCGCGGCCATGACCACCGTGGGCCGCCAGGCGCTCGCCGATCGCAGCAGCGCCGGACTCGGTGGTGGCGGTGCCGATGACGGTGGCGCCCTGGGCGGCCAGCAGATCGGCAATGGCGGCACCGATGCCACGGCTGGCGCCGGTGACCAGTGCGATTTCACCCTGCAGGGGCTTGCTCATGATGGTTTCCTCAGACGGGGGCAGCCGCCCCACCCGCGCCGCGTGCAGCGGCCACTGGCAGGGTCGACAGGAACAGGGGCGATCAGGCCGACCATGCCTCGCGGGCGCTTTCAAAGTCGCCCGGGGTGGCCAGCGAACGGCCGTCGATGGCCTTGTCGATGCGCTTGACCAGGCCGGTCAGCACCTTGCCCGGGCCACATTCGGCAACCTGGGTGATGCCACGGGCGGCCAGGGCCTGCACGCAACCGGTCCACTGCACCGGCTGGTACAGCTGCTGGACCAGCGCGGTGCGGATGGCATCCACGCCGTCGTGCACCTGGGCATCGACGTTCTGTACCACCGGCAGCTGCGGAGCCTGCCAGGACAGCCCGGCCATCACTTCGGCCAGACGGTTGGCGGCCTCGCGCATCAACGGGGTATGCGAGGGCACGCTGACGGCCAGCTTCACTGCCTTGCGCACGCCCTTTTCGGCCAGCAACGCCAGCGCGCGGTCGACTGCTGCCGCATCGCCACCGATCACGATCTGGCCGGGCGAGTTGAAGTTGGCCGGTACCACCACCTGGCTGCCCGCTGCTTCGGCGCAGACGTCCAGCACCAGCTGGTCTTCGGCGCCGAGCACGGCGGCCATGGCGCCCACGCCGGCCGGAGCCGCGTCCTGCATCAGCTGGCCGCGCAGGCGCACCAGGTGCGCACCGTCATGCAGGCTCAGCGCGCCAGCGGCGACCAGCGCCGTGTACTCGCCCAGGCTGTGGCCGGCCAGCACCGACGGGCGCGGACCACCCACGGCGTTCCAGGCGCGCCAAACGCCGATGCTCGCCGCCAGCAGGGCCGGCTGCGTGTATTCGGTACGGTTGAGCATTTCCTCCGGGCCACCCTGGGACAGCGCCCACAGGTCGACGCCGGCACCATCGGATGCCTCGGTGAAGGCCTCACGCACCTGCGGGTGCAGCTCGGCCAGCTCGGCCACCATGCCCACAGACTGCGAGCCCTGGCCGGGGAAGACAAAAGCGAGGGTGGATACGGTCACGCGGTCATCCGCTTGTTGCAATCGAAGCGGGCCATGATAAGGGTGAATCCGCCGTGTCGTCTGTACGTGCGCGTATGCAGGGCGTATGGAGCGCGCCAGCAATGCCGGGCCGGCGAACGGTTGCGGCACCGCCAAGCAATGCCCGGTGAACGGCTCCGGTAGCGCCGGGCCATGCCCGGCGGATGCAATCAGCAGAACAACTGCAGAATGTCCAGTTCGCCATCGGCAAAGAAGTCCATGCACAGCCCGACCACCATCAGCACCCCCATGGTGGTGGCGCCGTGCGCGATGAAGATCGAATGGGCCAGCGTGCGCGCCGAGCGTCCGAGCTTCATGCAGACCCGGGCCAGGCGCTGCAGGCGGCCGCTCACAGCGTGCACGTGCTCGCGTACCGGCGCCTGCACGGTGCCGATCGCCTCGGCCATCATCGCCTGCAGGCAGTCGGGCCGGTCGGCGTAGTACTTGGCCACGCCATAGCCGAACATCAGCCAGTCGCGCGCCTGGGCTTCGGCCAGATCCATCACTTCCAGCGGATCTTCCTCGAAGTCGATGAAACCGACCCGCTCGCCATCCCAGGTGAGGTTGCGCGGCAGCGGCTGGCCGAAATAGGCGCCACGGCTGTGTGCTTCGGCAAGTGCCCGCATTGCGGCCATCACCAGCCGGTCCCGCCCGGCGTCGTCGGCCTCGCGCAGGCAGGTGTTGAACGAGCTGCCGTTGTCCCCGATCACCAGCGCGGCATGGCCGCTGCCGATCACGTCGGGCACGTTCACCCCTTGTGCCTGCAGTTCGCCCAGGCGGCGGGCCTCGACCTCGCGTGCGGCGTCTCCGCCCCGGTGCGGCGGCGGGCGCAGCGCGTCCAGCTGGAACCGGCGGGCGACGAAATTGAGCAGGCCTAGGGCCATGGCTCGGCTTCCCTTGCCGTACTGCTTCAGCCAGGCGCGCTGCCCGTCGATGACGATGGGCTCAACCATGACAGGACCTCCTTAAACGCGTTACGGCCCCGGAGGGCCGCAACGACAGACTTCACGTTGTCGTAACTTGCACTATCAATAGCGCAACAGGGCCGAACCCCACGTGAAGCCGCCACCAAAGGCTTCCAGCAGCAGCAGCTGACCGCGCTCGACGCGGCCCGAGCGGACCGCAGCGTCCAGCGCCAGCGGCACCGAGCCGGACGAGGTGTTGCCATGCTGATCGACGGTGACCACGACCTGGTCCATCGACATTTCCAGCCGCTTGGCGGTGGCTTCGATGATGCGCAGGTTGGCCTGGTGCGGGATCAGCCAGTCCAGGTCCGACTTGTCCAGGCCATTGGCAGCCAGGGTCTCGTCCACGACCGAGTCCAGCGCCTTGACGGCGTACTTGAACACGTCGTTGCCCTTCATGTTGATGGTGCCGCCGCCATTGGCGCCGTCCTTGAGACCGGCCGAAACGCCGACCGGATTCCACAGCAGTTCCTTCTTGCTGCCATCAGAGTGCAGATGCGTGCTGAGGATGCCGGTTTCCTCGTCGGCCTTGAGCACGACGGCGCCAGCACCATCACCAAACAGCACGCAGGTGGTGCGGTCGTTCCAGTCGACGATGCGGGTCAGGGTTTCCGCGCCGATCACCAGCACGTGCCTGCAGTCGCCGGAACGGATGAACTTGTCGGCCACGCTCAGCGCGAACACGAAGCCCGAGCAGGCCGCGTTGACGTCGAAGGCGGGGCAACCGGCCACACCGAGCTTGGCCTGGATGAGGCACGCGGTGGACGGGAAAATCAGATCAGGCGTGGTCGTGCCGACCACGATCATGTCGAGCTGGGAAGCGTCGATGCCCGCCGCTTCAAGCGCACGCAGCGCAGCCTGGTAGCCGAGATCGCTGGTGGTCTCGCCTTCGGCCGCAATGTGCCGCTCACGAATACCGGTGCGCGTCTGGATCCACTCGTCCGAGGTTTCGACCATTTTTTCCAGGTCGGCGTTGGTCAGGACTTTTTCCGGCAAATAGCTGCCGGTGCCCGCGATCCTCGAGTAGATCCGCTTGCTCATCATGTTTCCTGTTGCGCGGGCCGCCGATCACCGGCACGCCCGGGGAAAGAAGGCAAAGGCCGCTGCCCGTCGGGCAGCGGCCTTCCCGGCACATCAATCTTCTTCGACGGCCGAGGTCTTGGTCTGGATGACCTTCTTGCCACGGTAGAAACCGTCGGCAGTGATGTGGTGACGCAGATGCACTTCACCGGTGGTCGGGTCGGTCGACAGCTGCTTGGCGCTCAGGGCGTCATGCGAACGACGCTGGCCGCGACGGGACGGGGTAACACGGGATTTCTGGACAGCCATGGGATTGCTCCAAACTCGGTTCGTTTTGCTTCGTCGTTTCGTCGCACAGGACGCCAGCGCCCAGCACACTTTTCGCTTTCGCCGCAGCCGCCGACGACAACCGGCTGCTATTGTTTCTTCAACGCCGCCAACGCCGCGAACGGGTTGGCCTTCTTCGTTTCTTCTTCGCTCGGTGCCCAGTCCTTGTCGACTGCTTCACCGTCGGGTGACAGCGGTACCACCGGCACCGCCAGCACCAGTTCGTCCTCGACCAGGTCCAGCGGACGCAGCTGGCCATCTTCCGGCACCAGCAACGCCTCGTATTCCTCCGGCAGGGACGATTCCTCGTCCTCGTCGCGGATCAGGCCAAGCCTCTGGGTCACCTTCACCGGCAACAGGAATCGCTGCATGCTGCGCTGACAGGTCAGCGGCAGCGCGGTGTCGATGGTCAGTTCCACATAGGATACCCGCAAGACGTCGTCGCGACCGAACTCAAGCGAGTACACGCACTCGCCGTCGGTATCTGCGACCAACCCCTGCAGGCGGGTCAATTCAGCCAGGGACACCTGACCGTCGAAGCGCCTTCGCGCTACAACCATCCGCCAGGCATCCAGCGTTTCGGGCACGTTCGCGGACATAAGCCGCTGAATACTAAGGATCCGGGCGGCGGCTGTCAAATGCCCGCCACATGAGGCTTGCCGCTGGCAGTCAGGCCGGGCCAGACTGCCGCACCCTGCCCCGGTATTGTTGCATGACCCTGGTCCTGGCCTCCACCTCCCGTTACCGCCGCGAACTGCTGCAGCGGCTGGCCCTGCCGTTCGAGTGCGCGCGCCCGGAGGTGGATGAAACGCCGTTGAGCGGTGAAGCCCCGCTGGATCTGGCGGTACGCCTGGCCGCGGCCAAGGCGGCCGATGTGGCCGCCCGCCACCCGGGCGCCTGGGTGATCGGCTCGGACCAGGTCGCCGATCTGGAAGGCCGGCCGCTGGGCAAGCCAGGCACGGTCGATGCCGCCTGTGCGCAGTTGGCGGCCATGGCCGGACGCACCGTACGCTTCCACACCGCCCTCAATCTCACACGGGACGGAGAATCTTTCGCAGCGCTGGATCTGACGGAAGTGCGCTTCCGTCATCTTGATGCCGCGGAAATCGCCCGTTATGTCGCTGCCGAGCAGCCCCTTGACTGTGCCGGCAGCTTCAAATGCGAAGGACTGGGCATCAGCCTGTTCGAAGCCATCGACAGCCGCGATCCCACTGCGCTGGTCGGCCTGCCCCTGATCGCCCTGTGCGGCGTGCTGCGCAGGGCCGGATTCCGGGTGCCCTGAGCCCCGGGGTAGCGCCTTCAGCGCTTCTCCACCACGAACGGCTGCTCCTGCCATGCTTCCACGCTGCCGTCGTGGCCGTACAGGCGCAGGCCCAGCCAGTGCTTGCCCGGTGCCAGCACGGAGGTATCGAGGCTGGCATCGAAGCCCACGGCCGGATGCTGCGGATCGGTGCTGTCCGGCCAGGCCGGGCGCAGGTCGAACTCGCGACCGTAGCGTGCATCGCCGATCGAACGGCCATCGACCAGCACCTCCACGCGCGCCAGGCCGACGCCGTCCTTGAAGGCCCAGCCCCGGATCGCCAGCGTGCCGGACACCTTCTCGCCATTGGACGGCGCATCCAGCCATGCCATCGCCGGCGTCACGCAGGGCCCCGGCGCGCGCTGCGCCGGCAGGCGGAACAGCAGGAAGCGCTGGAAGCCGTGGTCACTGCTGACAATCCGTGGTGCCGGCAGCGGCCCCACCTGTTCGCAGACCGCGTGATAGCGGTCCAGCAGCTCGCGGTACCGCTGGTCGCTGGGTGACAGCACCAGCAGCATGGGCGCGGTGCGCTCACCGGCATGCACCAGGTTCCACTGCGCCAGCTGCGCCGTGCGGCCATGCTTGTCGTTGAGCGGGTGCGGCAACACTTCGATATCGCCATCGCCCAGCTGGAAGCCCAGCTCGGCCCCCACCTTGAAGTTGCCGGCCAGGACACGCGTGCCTTCCGGCATCTGCTGCAGTTCCTCGCGGACCGCCGTGGCCAACGGCTCCCAGCCGGCGAAATTGCGCGGGTAGTACTTGCTGCCGGCCATCTGCTCGCGCAGTGCCGGCGTGGATGCCATCAGGTAGTAGCCGAACGCCAGCACCATGCCCAGCCCTGCCAGCCACCACCCTGTCCTGCGCAGCCAGCGCGGCCATCCATTGAGCACCACCGGTACCGCGACCAGCAGCGCCAGGTAGCCCGGCAGCGGCCAGTGGAAACTGATGCGCTCGACATCGGTGAAGAACCCCAGCAGGAAGATGCCCAGCGTCGATACGCCGCCCACCAGCCCGAAGTAGCGCCACTGCACGCGCGCACCACCACCGCTGCGCGTGCCGGCCAGCGCCACCTTCCACATCGCGATGCACAGGATGGGGGTGACCAGCATCGGCTGGATCACCAGGAACCACAGCCCACCCCACTCGAACGCCCAGGGATGGCGCTCGACCACCTGGAACTTCAGCCCGGCATCGTGGTTGTCCGCATTCCACGCCAGCAACGGCAACCAGGCCAGTACACCGATGGCCAGCGCGACCCAGACCCGCGGATCGGCCAGCATGCGCCGGCCCTGCGGCAACGCCAGCAACGCGATGAAGCCGACGCCGATCACACCGATGAAGCGATAGTGGCTGAGCGCACCGATCAGCAGGCCCAATGCCAGCTTCATCGCCGATGATGCGTCCACGTTGTGCAGCAGGCGCGCACCCGCGTGCAGGCACAGCACGGCCGCCAGCGCCATGGGTACGTCCGGCACCGCCAGCAGCCCCAGCGTGGCCGACAGTGGCATCAGCAGAGTAAGGCTGCCTGCCTGCCAACCGGCCACGGCACCGAACCAGCGCGTGGCGATGCGCGAAACCAGCCAGGGCAGCAACGCACCTATCGCCAGGAACGGCAGGCGCAGGGCCAGCACGTGATGACCGCCGATCTCCACGCCCAGCCGCGCCATCCACGCGGTCAGGCCCGGCAGATCGGAATAGGCCGCCGCCAGGTGCTGGCCTTCCTGCCAGTAGAACGCTTCATCGACGAACAGTGGCAGGCGCGCGGCCACCACCAGCTTGGCCGCTGTGACCAGCGTCCATAACCAGAGAAAAATCGTCCGTGCGCGCTGTTCGCCCTGCATTGCTCTATGGATAATCGAGGAGATTCCAGATCAGAGACGATCATGCCAGCTTCGTCCCCCAGTCCCAGCATGCTAACCGATCAACTGCGCCAGTCCCTGCGGGAGGCCCAGGATCAGGTCAACGCGCTGGTGCTGGGCAAGGTTCCGGAAGTGCGGCTCGCCTTCGTCGCTCTGCTGTCCGGTGGACATCTGCTGATCGAGGACCTGCCCGGCCTCGGCAAGACCACGCTGGCCCACGCGCTGGCCAGCAGTCTGGGCCTGGGCTTCCAGCGCGTGCAGTTCACCTCGGATCTGTTGCCGGCCGATGTGCTTGGCGTATCGGTGTATGAGGCAGGCAGTCGCCAGTTCCAGTTCCATCCCGGCCCGGTGTTCACCCATGTGCTGCTGGCCGATGAAATCAACCGCGCGCCACCACGCACGCAGAGCGCGCTGCTGGAGGCCATGGCCGAACAGCAGGTGACACTGGATGGACAGACGCATGCGCTGCCGGACCCCTTCTTCGTGATCGCCACCCAGAATCCGGTGGACCTGTCGGGCACGTTCCCCTTGCCCGACTCGCAGCTGGACCGTTTCCTGCTGCGGCTGGCGATGGGCTATCCCAGCCCGCAGGCCGAGCGCGAGCTGCTGCGCGGCACCGATCGCCGCGACCTGATCGCACGTGCGATGCCGAAACTGGACGAAGTGCAGGTGCGGGCATTGCGTGAGGCCGTAGGCCAGGTCCACGCCAGCGACGCGCTGGTCGACTACGTGCAGGCCCTGCTGACACGCAGCCGCCAGCATGCAGGCGTGCGCGTTGGGCTGTCGCCTCGTGCCGGACTGGCGCTGCTGCGTGCAGCCCGGGCGCATGCGCTGCTGCTCGGCCGCAGCCATGTCATTCCCGAAGACGTGCAGACGCTGTTCGTGGCGGTGGCGGGGCATCGACTGGTGGCCGAAGCCGAGTCCAGCTCCGGGCCTGCGCTGGCACGCGCGATCCTGCAGACCGTCACGGTGGACTGAGCGTGGCCTCGCGCTGGGCGCGGCTGCAGCTGCTGGCACGCCCGCGTGCGCCGGAAGCACTGCCGCAGCGGTTGAACCGCCACCGCATCTACGTGCTGCCGACGCGCTTCGGCCTGTTCGTCGCCACGCTGCTGTCGGCGATGCTGCTGGGTGCGCTGAATTACAACAACAACCCCGCGTTGCTGCTGGCGTTGCTGCTGGCGGCGGCGGCAATCGCCAGCGCCATTGCCGCGCACCTGCAGTTGTCGGGCGTGCAGATCGATGCGATCTCCGCCGAGCCGGTGCCTGCCGGCCAGCCGCTGCGGCTGCGCGTGGACCTGTCGCTGCGTGATCCGCGGCCACGACAGGGGCTGCACCTGCAACTGGGCGACAGCCAGGCCTGGACCTCGCTGCCGGCACAGGGGCGTGGCGAAGTGGAGCTGGACGTCCCCAGCGAACGTCGCGGCTGGCGGGAGCTGTCGCGCATCCGCCTGTCCACCACGCAACCGCTGGGCCTGGTCCGTGCGTGGTCATGGGTGTGGCCGGAACAGCCATTGCTGGTGTATCCCCTGGCCGAAGCGTTGGCCCCCGCGCTGCCGGAGCGCGGCAACGATCCATTGCACACCCGCGCCCACGCCAGCGGCGAAGAGCTGCACCAGCTGCGCCCCTACCGCGCCGGAGACGCGCCACGCAGCATTGCCTGGAAGCACTCCGCGCGCCGCGACAGCCTGCTGGTCCGTGAGTACGAAAAGCCGGTCGGCATCGAGGTCGTGCTGGACTGGCACACGCTGGCGCCACTGCCGACCGAAGCGCGCATCGCACGCTTGGCGCGCTGGATCGACATGGCCGAACGCGGAGGTCGCCGCTACACCCTGCTGCTGCCCTCGCATCCGCCACTGGGGCCGGGACAGGGCGCCAGCCATCACCATCTCTGCCTGCGCGCGTTGGCGCTGATGCCGCATGACTGACGTCGCGCCCACGCTCGACCGCAACGCCCGCACCTGGACCCTGGCCAGCGCTGCGCTTGCGCTGCTGCCGTTGCTGCTGCAGTTGCCGCCGATGCTGGCCACGGTGATCGCGCTGGCTGCGCTGCTGACGGCCGCGCTGTCGTGGCGACGCGTGTTGCCGATGCCGGTGCGCCTGCTGCTCGTGCTGGGCATGCTGGCCGCCATCGTCTGGCAGATGGGCCTGGTCCGCCCCGGACGCGATACCGGCTGCGCACTGCTCGCCGCGATGCTTGCAATCAAGTCCAGCGAGCTGCGCAGCCTGCGCGATGCACGCAGCCTGCTGGGCTTCGCGCTGTTCTCGCCATTCGCCGCTTTCCTGCTGGACCAGGGCCCGCTGACCACGCTGCTGGCGGCGCTGGCCGGCCTTTGTGCACTGCTGGCCCTGCAGCGCCTGGCACAGGGCGAGGGCCACGCCGACGCCTTGCCGTTGCGCGGCCAGCTGAAGGGCGTCGGCCGGCTGCTGGCGCTGGGCCTGCCACTGGCGCTGGCGTCGTTCTGGCTGTTTCCGCGTCTGTCCACGCCGCTGTGGGGCGTACCCGAACGCGCGGTCAGCACGCCGGGCCTGTCCGACAGCATGGAGCCGGGGCAGTGGCTGGACCTGATGGCCGACGACACACCTGCGCTACGGGTGCAGTTCTTCGGCGCCGTACCCGAGCCGGACCAGCGCTACTGGCGAGGACCGGTGTTGACCGACTTCGATGGCCGACGCTGGACCCGTGACCCTGCCCGCACGCAGCGCCCACCCGCGATCGTCGATGCCGGTGCGCGCGGCTGGGACTACCAGATCGACTACGAACCGACCGACCGCCGCCAGCTGGTGGCACTGGATCTGCCCACCCGTGCGCCGGAAGGCAGCACGCTGGATGCGGACATGAGCCTGCTCAGCGACCGCACGCTGTCGGCGCTGAGCCGGTGGCGCCTGCACTCGGCGCCGCCGCAGCACTTCGACAGCGCGCTCCCCCCCTACCTGCGACGCGCAGCGCTGCAGTTGCCGGCCGGCTTCAATCCACGCACCGCCACCCTCGCCCGGCAGTGGCGGCAGGAGGCGGGCAGCAACGATGAGGCCGTGGTACGTCGCGCACTGCAGTGGATCACCACCGATTTCTCCTACACGCTGGACACGCCCGTGGCCGGCCGCGACCCCATCGATGAATTCCTGTTCGGCTACAAGGCAGGCTTCTGCGAGCACTTCAGCTCGGCCTTCGTGGTGCTGATGCGCAACGCAGGCATTCCGGCCCGTGTGGTGACCGGCTTCGCCGGCGGCACGCGCAACCGGGTGGGCGATTACTGGGTCGTGCGGCGGATGGATGCCCACGCCTGGGCCGAGGTCTGGCTGCCGCAACGGGGCTGGGTGCGGGTCGATCCCACGGCGGCCGTCGCCCCCGAACGCATCCTGGACACCCTCGACGATCGCCTGCTGGCTGAGGCCGGCAATCCGCTGCAACAGCGCTGGCTGCAGCTGGGGCAGATGGGCGACTGGCTGCGCCGTGGCTGGAACGACCTGGTGCTGTCCTTCGATGCGCGCCGCCAGCAGCAGCTGTTCAAGCCCCTGGGCCTGGACGACATCAGTCCGGGACAGTTGCTGTCAGGCTTCGTGATGGCCGCGTTGGCAGCCGTGCTGTGGATGGCATGGCTGCTGGCCCGGGGCGAGCGCGAACGCGACCCGCTGCTGCGCGCCTGGCACCGCCTGGGCCGGCGCTACGCCCGGCTCGGCCTGGCCCGGGAACCGCACGAGCCGGCACTGCTCTGGGCCCATCGCGTCCATGCGTGCCGGCCCGATCCGGCCCTGCTGGCACTCAGCCAGCGTTTCGCCGACGCGCGCTACGCTGGAACTTGCACCGACCTCGCTTCATTATTGCGGGACCTGCGCAGGCATCGCCCGACTTCCGGAGCCTCCCCATGAACACCAAGTTCCTTCTCACCGCTGTGGCCACGCTGGCCCTGTCGGCCTGCGCCACGGCCCCAAAGCCGCTGCAGGGACAGTTCAGCATGGTCTCCCCGCGCGATTCAGTCGCCACCCAGCAGGTCGGCACGCCCGTGCGCTGGGGTGGCCGCATCATCGAAACCAAGCCCGGCCAGGGCGAGACCTGCTTCCAGATGATCTCGCGCCCGCTCAACGCCTCCGGCCGGCCGAACACCACCTCGTCCGATGCCAGCGACGGCCGCTTCATCGCCTGCCGCTCCGGCTTCTACGATCCGGCGGTGTTTGAGCCCGGCCGTGACGTGACCTTCATCGGCAAGATCGATGGCTACCAGAACACCCGCATCGGCGAGTACGACTATCGCCTGCCGAAGCTGTCGGCCGATGTGATCTACCTGTGGCCGGAGCAGCGACAGGTCGACGTCGTGCCCTACCCCTATGGCCCCTGGGGCCCGGGCCCGTATGGCCCGTACTGGGGCTACGGCCGCTGGGGCTGGTGGTAACCCCCCTCCGGTACGCATGACGCAGAAGGCCGCCCACCGGGCGGCCTTCTGCTTGCACGGCATCGCGCCGGCGGGCGCTTACTTCCCGGGCGCGCCGAAATGGCCCAGCGGCGCGCCGGCCAGCAGATGCATGTGGATGTGGAACACGGTCTGCCCCGCATCCTCACGGCAGTTCATCACGATGCGGTAGCCCTGCTCGGCAAAGCCCTCGCGGCGCGCATAGTCGGCCGCCGCCAGGGCCAGCTTACCGATCAGGTGCGCCTGCGAAGGCTGCAGGTCGTCCAGGGTCGGAATGATTTCATTCTTCGGAATGAACAGCACGTGCACCGGCGCCTGCGGCGCGATGTCCTTGAAGCCCAGCACGTCCTCGTCTTCATAGACGATGGTGGCCGGAATCTCGCGACGGATGATCCTGCTGAAAAGGGTTTCGTTGCTCATGGTCGGCCTCGGCGGAAACGTCGCCTGCATTGTAGGCAACCCCGCCCTTCAAAGGGCCAGGCCGTCAATCGCGGAATTCGCTGCGGGTGCCGAACGCGTGCGACAGCGTGCCGCGATCCACGTATTCCAGTTCGCCCCCCAGCGGCAGCCCCTGCGCCAACCGGCTCGGCCGGATCTGGCGGGCCCGCGCCAGCTGCGCCAGATAATGCGCAGTGGCCTCTCCCTCGACGGTGGCGCTGGTGGCGATGATCAGCTCCTGCACTTCGCCTTCGCCAAGGCGCTGCTCCAGCTGCTCCAGGCCCAGGTCGCGCGGACCGATGCCGTCGAGCGGCGACAGACGCCCCTGCAGCACGAAGTAGACACCCCGGAAGCCGGTGGCATTCTCGATGGCAAGGCGGTCGGCGGGCGATTCCACCACGCACAGCTGGCTGCGCTCGCGGCTGCCGTTGGCGCAGGTCGGGCACAGTTCGGTTTCACTGAAATCGCGGCACTGCGCGCAGTGGCCGATGCGCTCTACGGCCAGCGCCAACACCTCGGCCAGGCGCTGGCCGCCGTCGCGTTCGCGTTCCAGCAGGTGGTAGGCCATGCGCTGCGCGGTCTTCTGGCCCACGCCAGGCAGCACCCGCAGCGCATCGATCAATTGTTCAAGCAGGGGTGCGGACACGGCAGCTTCTGGCCTTATGGGTGTGCGCGGCACCCGGCAAGGCGGGCACCGCGCCGACGATCAGAACGGCAGCTTCATGCCCGGCGGAAGCTGCATGCCGGCGGTAGCCGAGCCCATCTTCGACTTCGATTCGGCATCGATCTTGTTGGAGGCATCGTTGAACGCCGCGGCGATCAGGTCTTCCAGCATCTCCGGGTCACTGGCCAGCGACGGGTCGATGCGCACCTTGCGGCACTCCTTGGCACCGGTCAGCGTCACGCTGACCATGCCACCGCCGGCACTGCCGGTCACTTCGATCCTGGCGATTTCTTCCTGGGCCTTCTGCAGGTTCTCCTGCATCTTCTGGGCCTGCTGCATCAGTTGGGCGATGTTGCCGCGCATAGTGTCTTACTCGTCAAAAGAACGGATGGAATCGGAAACGACCCGGGCGCCGTGTTGCTGGATCAGCACCTGCACTTCCGGATCGTCCATGAAAACAGCCTCTGCCACCTGTTGCCGCTCGCCGCGCTGGCGATCGGCGCGCTGGTGCAGGGTCTCGGCCGGAACGTGTTCGGTTTCCACGGTCTCGACCACGATCTTCAGCGCGTGCCCCAAGGCCTTTTCCAGCATTTCGCCAAGAGCGGCCAGCGCGCGTTCCGAGCGCAGGTACTCAAATCCGGGCGAAAGCCCCAGTTTCAAGGTCCCCTGCCGGCAGGAGATGAAGGCGGCATTGGCCGCAAGCTGCCGTGAAGGCCCGCTCAGGCCGCTGTTGGCGACCAGGTCCAGCCAGTCTTCCGCTGTCGCCAGCTCGCCGATGTCAGCCCGCGCGCCCGTCTCCGCCGACGCGACGGGCGCAGGTGGAGCGATGACGATGCCCTCGGAACGGAACGGACGCTCGGGCGCGGCTGATGCAGCGACCGGAGGCGACGGCTCATGCCAGGGCGCGACCATGGCCGCGTCCGGCGTGGCGACATCCGCAGCCAGTGCCTGGTCGCGGGCCTCGGCCTCATCCGTGGCCCACGGCGGAAGATCATCGACGGCCACCGGCACCGGGATGCCGTCGGCCTTGACCGGCGGCGGCGACACCGGTTCTTCGACCGGAACCGGCTTCGGCTCAGGCGCCGGATCAGGTTCGGGTTCGGGCGCCGGCTCTGGCTCCGGGTCGGGTTCGCGTGGGGCGGCCTGCGCAGGCACGCGGGCCGGGATCGCGGCAGCGGCGGCCACCGGGGCCGTTTCCTGGCTGCCAGCACCCGCCCCACCACCGGGCATCGCCCCCCCGGCGGCACCGCCGGCGGCATCCACCGAACGCGGCACCGGCGGCACCGACGCTGCCGGGCGGAACGCCAGCATGCGCAGCACGGCCATTTCAAAGCCCGCGCGCGGGCTCGGCGCCAGCGACAGGTCGCGACGGCCGTTCAGGGCCATCTGATACCAGAGCTGCACCACCTCCGGACGCAGCCGCCCGGCGAATGCTGCCGCATCCAGGCCTTCAGCCGCAGCGGCAACACCCGGTACCAGCTGCTGCACCTGGATGCGATGCAGGCCTTCGGCCAAGGCCTCCAGCACGCCACTCCAGTCGGGCGAGAATTCCGCCAGTGCCGCCACCACCTGCAACAGGCGCGACCCGTCACCTTCGGCGAGGGCATCGAGCATCGCTGCCACCTGGGTGCGATCGACGGTCCCCAGCATGGTGCGCACCACATCGTCGCGCAGCGCACCACCGGCGTAGGCGATGGCCTGGTCCAGCAGCGACAGACCGTCGCGCAAACTGCCGTCGGCGGCCTTGGCCAGCTGCACGATGGCACTGCCGTCGGCTTCGATTTCCTCGGCCGCCAGGATGCGGGTCATCTGGCCCTGGATCTGGTCCTCATCCAGGCGCTTGAGGTTGAACTGCAGGCAGCGGCTGAGCACGGTGACCGGCAGCTTCTGCGGATCGGTGGTGGCCAGCAGGAACTTGACGTGCTCCGGCGGCTCTTCCAGCGTCTTCAGCAGCGCGTTGAACGCCGCCTTCGAGAGCATGTGCACTTCGTCGATCAGGTAGACCTTGTACTTGCCGCGCGAGGGCATGTACTGCGCGTTCTCGATCACCTCACGGACGTCATCCACGCCGGTGTTGGACGCGGCGTCGATCTCCAGCAGGTCGATGTAGCGACCGGCATCGATGTCCAGGCAGGCCGGGCACTGGCCGCACGGATCGGCACTGGTGCCCTGCTCGCAGTTCAGCGACTTGGCGAAGATGCGCGCGATGGTGGTCTTGCCCACACCGCGGGTACCGGTGAACAGGAACGCGTGGTGGACCCGGCCACTGTCCAGCGCATTGCTGAGCGCACGGACCACGTGTTCCTGGCCCACCAGCTCGGCAAAACGCTTCGGACGCCACTTGCGCGCAAGGACGAGATAGGACATCAGGCCACCGTCTTCCATCGGATGCTCCATTGTGCCACGCCTGTCCATCCCCCTCCGCCTGCGACGCGCCCTGAATGGGTGCTTGTGTCCTGCCGCGCCGCCCGCTAGAATCTGCGCCCCTGCTGAGGCGTTTGCCGATGGCAGGGATCCGGAGAGGTGTCCGAGTGGTTGAAGGAGCACGCCTGGAAAGTGTGTAAGCGTCTAAACCGCGCTTCGGGGGTTCGAATCCCCCTCTCTCCGCCAGATTCGACCAAGCCCCTGATTTTCAGGGGCTTTTTCGTTTTTCGGAGAGAAACGGCCTGGTACATGGATTGGTACATTCATGCGCCTGCCTCGCTACCTGCTCCACCGCCCCAGTGGCTACACCTTCCGCCTAGTCTTACCCAAGCATCTGCGCCGTCAGTTCGACGGGCGCGGAGAAATACGTCGCAGCCTGCGCACGCATGATCCACGCCTAGCACATGCGTGGTCCGGCGCATTGTTGCTCGCCTACCATGCGGCCATTGCTCGCGTGGAGAGGACCGGCATGGCATGGAAGAAAGAGGAACTTCACCACGCCAGTGCGCAAAAAGACGTTCGGGAAGTTGAAAAAAACCGGTGAAACGTTCGCGACATTGGTCAAGCCAGGCACCCGGCTGTACACCTTGGGCCGGAGCGACTGCGGAGGCTTCTACGATCACCTCATGGCCGGCGGCCTGGCGCGCAAGTCCGCGCAGTCTGTCCAGTCCTATCTCAAACGGTTGTTCACCTGGGCCACCGCAAGCGGCTACTACCCCGAGGACAAAGCCAACCCGGCAGCCGGCCATATCCGTCTGCCCCGAGCCGACAAGGCCAGCCGACGCGGCACCGGCTTTCAGGTTCAAGGCGGAACAACTGCGAGCGATGTTTGCGCCCGAGGCATTCGCGGCATTGCCCACGCTCAAAGACCGGTGGCTGGTCGTGCTGGCGCTTTACACCGGTGCCCGGTCAAACGAACTGGCGCGGTTGGAGTTAGCGGACGTGGGGCCAGACGAAAACGAAGGCGTGCCCGTTCTGGACATCAACGAACTGGCCGAGGACAAGAGCTCGAAAGCAGAAGCCAGTGTCAGGCTGGTGCCCATCCACCCGGATCTGTTGGTCATGGGCCTACTGGACCGGGTAGTGGCTAGAAAAGCGGCCGGTGAATCTCGGCTTTTTCCGGGCAACTTGCTGACCCAGAACGGCCCGGCCGCGTCTAGCCAAAAAGCCTTTCTGACGGCCCTGAAAGCATGGGGCATCGCCCCGCGCGGAAAGGGCCGCATGGGCCTCCACTCTTTCCGGGCCACCGCCATCCAGACGATGGCACGAAAAGGCGTTGCCCAAGGCTGGCGAGAACGGTTCGTGGGGCACGAAAGCAGCGAGGGTACCAGCACCCTGGACACCGACCACGCGGCCACCTACGGGGCTGGCGGCTCGGCGCTGAAAGCGACCGCCGCCGCCTGCCTGCCGGCACTGAACTGGGCGGCAGAGGGCGTCATCGACCTGGACGGCCTGCGGCCGTTGCTGGCAGTTGGAGCGGCCCCGGAGCAAGCAACGAGCGGACGCCGTAAGCAGCCGAGAGCGACGGCCTGACAGGTCGCACGCACGGTCTGCGTGCCGGCTCGCGCTATTTGACTTGGTCAGCTATTGCTTGCCCGGGTTCTGCGCCCATCCTGGCCGGATGGCACTTCTCTCTACCTGATCGTTCCGCACATTGTCGGCACTGGCCGACAATGTGGCCTCTCGAAGTCCTGACGCGCAGCGGCAGGACGTAGGGAGGCGGCCCGGCCCCTGGGCTGCGTCCAGCAGCGCAGGGGAAAGCGAGAGCGACCCGGGCCACGGACTGCGCCCAGCGCAGTCCGCCGGGCCTCAGGCGGGAGCCTAGGGCCAGTCGTCGGGCTGACGCCCGACGACGCGGGACGGCTTCGCCGTCCCGGTGGGTTTTGGCCCGCCGTCCAGGAAACCACGCCATGAACGACACGACACAACACGAACTCGACACGCTCGCGCAACGCATTGCCGCCATCCTCAGCGAGCGAAGCGAAACGCCCACGGAGGTTTACCACTTCCACCACGCGGGGGCGTCCATGTTCTGCCTCGGCAGGTTCGGTGCGTCGCCCATCCTCCGGGCCACGTCGCCCACGGAACTTTTCGCCCAGGGCGCGGGGTTCCTTGAAGGCCTGCGGTACCAATAACACGACGGGGGCGGATATCCGCCCCCGTCGTTTCTCACCTAGTAGCGCCGAAAACGGACCAGAACAGCCGCCGCACTAGGCCCATCAGTTCAACCGGCACTCGTCCTGCGGCTCGGCAAACCCGTCGCCCAGCGCAGCATGTCGCCCAGGATTGGGAAGATGTCATTGTGCTTGGCGCCGAAACGCATGAAATCACCCTGCTTAGAGCCGATATCCCGGTTCACCCCCGAAACCTCTTCGGGAAGGTAGTCGGACAGGCCAGCCAACCCGCCGTCCAGCCGCTCACCCGGACTCAATCCGTAGAAGTTCCACATCGGGTTTTCGTGGGAGAAGTCCACAGACGGAAGCCGCTCCAAGAACTGCTGGAACAGTTCCTCAGCTTCGGCCGGCTTGCGGTTGCTGAAGTTCAAGTCGTAAGCGATCTTCGCCATCGCCTTCAAGACTACCGGCTGTGCCGCAACAGTCTTTTCCTTTGCCTGGTGGCTTCCGAAATCAGGGATTTCGATGATCCTGCTCCACAGGTCAAGCACCGCCTGCTCACGCGGCTCAATGACCGCCGGAGTGGCACCGCTGACATTGCCCTTGTTCAAGAATGCGATGGCATTGATGGCAACGGAGTCTTTCAGCAGGATTGCGCCGGAGTCCTGGGACCAGTCCTTTGGCTCACTGTCAGTGAGCGCAACGCCCAGTTCGCCGGACAGCTTGTGCTTGATAAACAGCGTGATGGGGTTCGAGCCATCGAACTGGAAGGCAAGCGAGGAGTCCACCTTCTTGCCGAGGCGGTTGAGGTCATGGAAGAGCTGCCGCTCTTGCTCGATGTCAAGCCCGAGATGGACTTCAACCGTCAGCGTGGCGAACTGCCTCGCTGCCTCATAGGCCTCATTCCAGACAAGCATTTCTGCCTCGGAAACAGGCTTGCCTTTCTCGGTGAACAGAACCGCCCCCTTGCCCGGGTACTTGCCCGACTGACGAACCTGCTCCAAGAAGGTCATCGCCATATCCGCTGCGTGGCGGCGGTGCTGCCCGTCCACGACCCAGAGGGTATGCCGCTCGGACAGGAACACCTTGAACGCGGCCGTCTCGCCCGTCGGCGTTTCCAGGCGAAGACCTCGGATACCTCCCGCACCGTTGCCACCCGGGGGAACGTTGCGGATGTTGCAAACGAGTGGTTGCAATGAGAAGTAGGGCTGCTCACCCAGGATACGGATGAGCGTATCAAACGTCTCCGGCACAGGCTTACCCGCAGCGACGCGCCGCATCTTCGCCGCGGAAATGAGTCCCTTGACCATGTAGATGGCCAACTTCTTAGCATGGCCCTCATCGAGTTGCCGCTGGGCAACCGGGCCAGCTTCGCGGTCATTTGCCACGTCAGAGATGTCGGCAAACTTCCGGAAGGGTACGGACATCGTGAAAACGCGATGGCCGAGGTTGTGGCCGATGAAGACGTTGAACGGGGTCTCGTTCACATCTCCCGCGTCCGCCAAGCTATCGAGGGAGTCGAGTCCCTGCGGCACGCCGGCGCCGACGATGGGGGTAGGCATCTCACCAATTTTCGGGTACATATGTATAACTCCTGCAAGTAGTTGATTTGATTGCTACTGCTGCGCTGGCGGGCCTCGATTTCTCAGGTCAGTTACCCCTGGCGCACAGGAATAATGTCCCTGGTGAATTATTCTGTCAACAGAATTTTCACCGGGGGCGTATCTATTTTATGCCTGGGACATAGGCTGTTGAACGCAGAGGCATTCCTGCCTGCTGGGAGGTGGCCCAACGCGTGCCGGCGCTATGCGCCGTGTCGTACGCCGCGACTGCTACCATGCGCGCTGACGTTGATACACTCGATGGTACAAACTCTCACCGGGTTGTTTCTCTTCGAAAATCAATGTCTTATGGCTGTGGTAGGGGCATCCCCCTCTCTCCGCCAGATGAATAAAAAAGCCGCCCATCGGGCGGCTTTTTTATTTGGTGGGCAGTCGGTTGTCCAGGAAACTGCGCCCCATCTCAGCTGCTGGACAGCTTCATCAGCACCAGCCCGGACACGATCAACACCGCCGCGCCGATCCGCATCGGGCTGACCTGTTCACCCAGGAACACGATGCCGACCACGAAGGCACCGACCGCGCCGATGCCTGTCCAGATCGTGTAAGCCGTTCCCAGCGGCAAGCTGCGCATGGCCACGGCCAGCAGCCAGAAACTGGCGATCATGCCGGCGAGAGTGACCAGGGTGGGAGTGAGCCTGGTGAAGCCTTCCGATTGCTTCATCGACACGGCCCAGACGATTTCCAGCAGGCCAGCGAACAACAGATAGATCCAGGCCATGACGGCCCTCCTCTTGGCAGGGCCAGGCCGTCCTGGTCATTGATTCCCGATGCGGGGGAGGTCGTTCCTCCTGGCCCGGGATTCTAGCAACGCCCGCGCCGCCCGGCCGCGAATACGCGCCGCGGGTTACAGCAGATTCAGCGCATGGCGCTGGCGTCGATACGCATGCCTGCGCTAGAATGCGCGCCTGCCATCGGCCAGCCGATGTGCAGTCCGGCTGTGGTCTCCGGCGCACCCTGCGCTGCTTCCCCTGATCCGTGAACAGGCCGCCTCCGGGCGGCCAACGTCTCTATGGTGGCCCCGTCGGCCCCTCGCGACGCTAGGTCGAAAACCCCGCCAGGGCCGGAAGGCAGCAACGGTATCGATCGACGCGGGCGCCGAGGTCAGCCGGCGGGGCCATCGCCTTTCTGGCAGTGCCGCGCTCTGGTAAGAGGTCAACCCTGGTTGAACCCCTCGCCGGGCGTGGCCCGGCGCTACCGTGCTTCGGGCGTCCCTTGATGGAATACCACCCGCCATCCCTGCCCATGCCTGCGCCACAACGAACTGCGCAGCACCCAGCGCTGCGGCTGGCCATCCAGGTGGTAGCGGCTGCGATAACGCACCTGGGCCAGGTCTGGTGCCAGCAACGAGACCGCGTACTGCTCCGATTCGATCTGCACCTGCGCCCGCTCCAGCGGAATCTCCGCCAGCGCAGCCGCACGGCCATAGCACTGGCCGGAGCTGCCGATCTCGCTGAAATCCTCATCCAGCAGTTCCGACAGCCGCGCGCGATCACCGCGCACCTGCGGGGTGTGCAGCGCGCGTTCCAGATGTTCCAGCTCGGCCGCCAGCGCCGCGTCGGCAGGCTGGCCAGAGGTATTCACGGCGGATCCTGCGCCAGCACGTGCGGCGCGGTCGGGGTCGCCAGCGGCACGCACTGGCCCGGCTGTGCCACGCGGTGTCCGCGCGCGGCCAGCGCAGCACCATCGGCCACGCTGGCGTAGTGGTACAGCATCATCCGCGCCTGCAGCTCAGCGCTGTACTCGCGCTCCAGATCATCGACCCCGGTATGCGATGGATTGCCGTGCAGGCCGCAGTCGTGGGCGATCAGCTCGTTGTCACTGGCGTACCGCGCCAGCATCTCCGGGATCGGCCGGGTATCACCGCTCCAGGTCAGCGCGCCCTGCAGGCGCAGCCCATAGGCGGTCTCCGGCCAGTGGTGGCGTGCCGGGAATACTTCCAGGCGCACGCCTTCATGCCAGAACGCGTCGCCGACCACGACCAACTGGAACGCATCCCAGAAATTGGCACCGCCCTCGGCCAGCACATTGGGGTAATCGCCGATGCGCCTGTGCAGCAGCGGCACCACGGTGGCCGGCACATACAGGCGCACCTTCCCACGCCGCTGCGCGTTGAAGTAGGTATCCACGAACAGCCGCTCGAAACCGGCCACATGGTCCAGGTGGACATGCGTGATGAACAGCGCCTGCGGCATGTGGCCGTAGTGCGCCTTGAAGGCGGTCAGGCCTTCCCCGCCACAGTCGATCGTCAACCACGGCCGACCTTCGCGCTCGATCACCGACATCGGTGATCCCAACTCGACCGCCGACGCATTGCCGACGCCGAGGAAACGCAACGACCAGTCCATCAGGTGCCCCGGTTCCAGGCCATGTCATAGGCGCGGCGCAGCCGCGCGTAGTCCTTCTGCACGTCCTCTACGCTGCGCTCGCCGCGCAGCTTGATCAACGAGCGCAGCAGGCGCTTGAGGTTGCGCTCCCGCCAGGCGGTGGCCGGAATGCGGATGACGCCACGATCGAAGTCGATCAGCCAGCCATGGCCGTTGCTGTCGAACAGGATGTTGTGCGCGTTGAGGTCGGCATGGTCCAGGCCGGCACGGTGGAAGCGGGCGATCAGCCGACCGGTCTCTTCCCACGGCGCGCCACGTCCGGCAACCAGCGCGCGGTCGGCCAGCGAACGCACCCCTTCGATCCGTTCCATCAGGATCGCCGCCCGGTAGCGCATGCCCTGCCGCATGTAGAAAGCCGCCACCGGCCGGGGAACCGGCAGCTTCAGCGCGCGCAGGGCCCGCATCAGCCGGAACTCGGCAAAACTGCGGGTCCGGTCGGCGCCCCGCCACAGGTACTGGTCGTGGCTGATCCTGGCCACCAGGCCACCGCGCAGGTAGTGGCGCAGCACGCTGGGGCCGAACGGCGCGTCGACAAACCAGGCGCTGCCACGCCCCCCCTCGCCCACCGGCCGGGCCCGGCTGCCCCAGTGCTGGGGAGAGAACAGGCCGATGTCGGCTTGCCGCAGGCGCTCGCGGTCGAACAGAATGGCCCCGATGCCGCGACCCTCGCGGCATGGCGTCAGCGCTTCATTGGCGTCGAATGCGACCATTTCTTTGAGTCTAACAACACATGGCATCAGCGTCCTCATCCTTGTGCCTTCTGCGCCTGTCCGCACTTGGCGATGTCACCCACGTGGTGCCCCTGGTGCGTACGCTGCAGGCCGCACGCCCGGACACGCCGATCCACTGGATCATCGACAAGGCCGGGCAGAAGTTGCTCGAGGGTCTGCCGGGCGTGACCTTCCATGCCTACGACAAGAAGAGCGGCATGGCCGGCGTCAAGGAGCTGCGCAAGCAGCTGCCACCGGGGCGCTTCGAGGCGCTGCTGCAGATGCAGGTGGCCTTCCGCGCGAACCTGCTGTCGGCGTTCATCCCGGCCGAACGCCGCATCGGATACGACCGCAGCCGCTCGAAGGACCTGCATGGGTTGTTCATCAACGAACGCATTCCGGACCGCCCCGGCATCCACGTGCTGGATGCGATCGGCAGCTTCTGCGAGCCGCTGGGCCTGCACCAGACCGACGTGAGCTGGGACCTGGCCGTGCCGCAGTCGGCCTTCGAGTGGGCCGCGGCGCAGTGGCAGGATGATGGCCGGCCGGTACTGATGATTTCGCCCTGCTCCAGCCACGTCCGCCGCAACTGGTACGCCGACCGCTACGCGGCCGTCGCCAACCATGCCACGCAGCGCGGCTGGCAGGTGGTGCTGTGCGGTGGCCGCAGTGAACTGGAACGCAGCATGGCCGACGCGATCCAGGCCCAGCTGCACACGCCGGCGCTGGACCTGGTCGGCAAGGACACGCTCAAGCAGCTACCTGCGCTGCTGGCACGCGCCAATCTGGTGATGACACCCGATTCGGGACCGATGCATATCGCCAATGCCATGGGAGCGAAGGTGCTGGGCCTGCACGCGGCCAGCAACCCGCACCGCAGCGGCCCGTATTCGGATCGCCGCTATTGCGTGGACCGCTATGACGACGCCGCACGCAAGTATCTCGGCAAGCAGGCCGCCGACCTCAAGTGGGGCACCAAGATCGAGTTCGATGATGTGATGGAACTGATCACGGTCGAGGACGGCATCGCCGCCTTCGAACGTTACGTGACCGACCACCTCACCTGAGTCGATGGATCATCGGTAGCGCCGGGCCACGCCCGGCGGATCCATCTCACCCGCGCTGTGCGTAATCCTGGTACGACTTCTCTTCCACGTAGGCAGAGCCCAGTGCCAGGTTGATCGCCTTCTTGATGCGAGCGCGCTCGTCGTTGCGCAGATACACACTGCGCGCAAGGTCGATGAAGCCCTGGTCGAACGCCTGCGCCTTCTCCTTCAGGCGGATGTCGTCCTCGATGTCCCACAGCTGCTCGTTGACAGCCTTGAGTTCACCACGCAGCTTGGCGATGTCCTTGACCGCGGCCGGGTGCGCCATCCAGGTCTGCTCCAGCGCCGACAGCTCCTTGCGCACGTTGGCCAGCTTGCCCTCGTCGCTGATCCGCTCGGACTTGATCTGCAGGATCGAAATCTTGTCGAGCAGTTCGCCAAAGGACACGGGAACGAGGATTTCAGCAGTCATGGGGGAGCTCCAGCAGGTGATGCGTACATGTTAACCCGCAGCACCCCGAGGGGAGATCCATTGCCGCCCCGCAACGCGCGCGGCCAGCCGGACAACGAAAAAAGCCGCCCGGGGGGCGGCTTTCTTCTTCATCTGGCGGAGAGGGGGGGATTCGAACCCCCGAGGCGCTATAAACGCCTGCCTGATTTCGAGTCAGGTACATTCAACCACTCTGCCACCTCTCCGGGTGGCCCCGGCGAACCGGGGACGCGCATCATACGAGGAAGTGAGGCTGCCGACAAGTCTCCTGGGGCCAGCAGCGCAATTTTCCTGCCGCCATGCCTTGCCGGATGCCGGTCACGCCGTGATGATGCCCTCTCCCCCGCGCTACTCCGCCCCGCACACCATGATCGAATTCGGACATCTCACCCATCCCGGCCTGCGCCGCGAGCTCAACGAGGACACCTATTACGGTGACAGCGAGCTGGGCGTGTGGCTGGTGGCCGATGGCATGGGCGGGCACGCCTGCGGCGAGGTCGCCAGCGCGCTGGCGCGCGAAGCCATCGTCCGCGAGATCCGCCGCGGCGCGTCGCTGGAGCAGGCCATCCGCACGGCCGACGAAGAGATCATCCGCGCTTCGCGGCGACGCAACGATACGCTGCCGATGGGCACCACCGTGGTCGCCGCGCGCGTGCAGGGCAATCGCTACGAAGTGGCCTGGGTCGGTGACAGCCGGGCCTACCTGTGGCGCGACGGCCAGCTGGCCCAGCTCAGCCAGGATCACAGCGTGGTGCAGGAACTGGTCACGCAGGGCAACCTGACCGCGGAGCAGGCGCGCGCGCATCCGCACCGCAATGTGGTCACCCAGGCGCTGGGTGTAACCGATCCGGCGCACCTGAACGTGGCCACCACCCGTGGCGAACTTCGTCCCGGCATGCAGCTGCTGCTGTGCAGCGATGGCCTGACCGAGGAGGTCGATGATCGTGGCATCGCCCGCACGCTGGCCTTCGACGACGCCAGCGCACAGGAATGCGTGGATACGCTCGTCGCCGCCGCGCTTGATGGCGGCGGCCGCGACAACATCAGCGTGATCCTGGTCCGCTGCCACTGAGCCAGCGGACCGCACGCGCACCCTGCGCCGAGGGTCTACGCGCTGGCGGGCTCTTCCACCTTCGGGCCGTCCCACAGCGCATGACCGGCCTTCTTGCGCAGGCGTTCCAGTCGCGCGGCGTGCGCTTCACGTTCCGATGCGGTGGCGACCACGCGCGGACGCGGCAGCAGCTTGGCAGCATCGAACGCCTGCAGCACCGCGCCACCCGCGCCGGCCTCGTCCTCGCCCAGACCGAAGCCGATCTCTTCCTGCCCTGACGTCAGCGCGATGTAGACATCGCCCAGGATCTGCGCATCGAGCAGGCCGCCGTGCAGTGCACGGTGCGAATTGTCCACGCCCAGCCGCTTGCACAGCGCATCCAGCGAGTTGCGCTGGCCCGGGAAACGCTCGCGCGCCATCGCCAGGGTGTCGATCACGGTGCAGCGATCGGTGATCTTCCCGTACTGCGGCCCCAGCAGGGACAGCTCGTTGTCGAGGAAGCCCAGGTCGAATGCCGCGTTGTGGATGATCAGCTCAGCACCGTCGATGAACGCCAGGAACTCATCGGCGATCTGCGCGAACTCGGGCTTGTCGGCCAGGAAGTCCAGGGTCAGGCCGGTGACTTCCTGCGCGCCCTGTTCGAACTCACAGTCCGGCTTGATGTACTGGTGATAGTTGTTGCCGGTGGGGCGACGCTTGAACAGCTCCACGCAGCCGATTTCGACGATGCGGTTGCCCTTCTTCCACTCCAGGCCGGTGGTTTCGGTATCGAGAATGATCTGACGCATGGGCTCAGTTTACCGGGCTGGCATCGCGGATCTGGATGGCGGCATTGCGCGCCAGCGTATCGACGCGTTCATTGTCCGGATCGCCGGAATGCCCCTTCACCCAGCGCCAGTCGATCTGGTGCCGCAGCGTGGCCGCATGCAGCCGCTCCCACAGCTCGCGGTTCTTCACCGGATCACCGCCGGCGGTCTTCCAGTTCTTGCGGATCCAGCCCGGCATCCATTGGGTCAGGCCCTGCCGCACATACTGGGAGTCGGTGAACAGCACGATGTTGCAGGGCTCGGTCAGCGCCTCCAGGCCGGAAATGGCCGCCATCAGTTCCATCCGGTTGTTGGTGGTATGCGCTTCGCCGCCGCTCAGTTCACGCTCGTGGTCCTTGTAGCGCAGCAGCGCGGCCCAGCCGCCGGGACCGGGATTGCCGAGGCAGGATCCGTCGGTATGGATTTCGATGGTTTTCAATACAGCTCCAGAATCAGGTAGCAACGGTGCCATGCCAGCGCACCGGCAGCGGTGTCGGCCCGGGCAGGGCCAACGTACGTTTTTCGGCATGGAACAGGCAGGCCGCGCGCAGCGGGGCCCAACCCCCGCGGCCACGACTGCCGGCGCCCTGCCAGAGCGGGCCCAGGTAGCGCATGTCGTCGCAGTCCAGCCCGTGACGACCCAGCAGCTGGCGGATCCGCTGCGGCGTACGCACCGTCAGGCCATGCTGGCGCCAGTGGGTGCGGAACGGACTGAACGGATTAAGGCTGCTCAACCACAGATGGCCGCCGGGCATCAGCACCCGCTCGCACTCGTCAAGCAGCTGGTCGGCATCAGCGGCCGTCACGTGCTGCAGCACGATGGCATTGACGCTTTCGGTGGCCAGCGGCAGCGGCAG
>NZ_JASGBV010000102.1:0-2626 GCF_030053245.1 Stenotrophomonas sp. RS-48 | reverse complement strand
TGGACGAGACCACCCAGCAGAACGCCGCGCTGGTGGAGGAAGCCACCGCCGCTGCACGGGCGATGGAGGAACAGGCTGTGCAGCTGGGTGAGGCCGTGGCCCGCTTCCGCCTGGAGTCACAGAATGAAGCACCGCTACCGGCGGTGGTCGTGGCGGCGCAGCGCAGAACGCCAGCGGCAGCTCCAGCGGCCAGGCCGGCTCCCCAGCGCGTCGCACGCGCCGCGGCGGCGCAGCCGGCGCTGGCACTCGACGGCGACTGGCAGGAGTTCTGACCTCATCGGAACCGGGACGCGTCGGATTCCTGCACGCTGGCAGGGATCCGACCCTCGACCGGCCCGGTCTGCTCGCCGTGACTCCTCGCCGGTTGTCGCAACGCATCACAGTTCCAGCGTTGCCCCGGCCAACTGATTGAATTTTTCTTCAGGTTCAGCCGCCGCTCGCCGCTAACGGGACACGGTCCTACGCGAGCCAGCGATGCCAGCCAGCAACGACCCCGACCCGATACCGGTACAGCGTGGGCGAATGCTGGCCGGCGTGCTGCTGCTCGCTGCGTGGCTCGGATGGACCCTCGCCGCGCTGTGGGCGCAGGCCGATGCTTCACAGCCACCGGCCGGCCGCTGGCGCGCCGCGGACGTGCTGGCGCAGCTGTCGCCCGCCGTGCTTGCCGCCAGCCACCAGCATCCCCTGCTGCTGCGGCAGTCCATCGTCTGTGGCTGCGCCCCACCGGCGCGCACACCCGACGGCATCGATCTGCGGGAGGCCCGCACGCCGCTGCCCTTCGAATGGCTGGTG
Source organism: Stenotrophomonas sp. RS-48 (assembly GCF_030053245.1). NCBI lineage: Bacteria > Pseudomonadati > Pseudomonadota > Gammaproteobacteria > Lysobacterales > Lysobacteraceae > Stenotrophomonas > Stenotrophomonas sp. RS-48. Next base: position 1,834 of record NZ_JASGBV010000102.1, on the reverse strand, counting down.
CTGTACCAGCAGCGCCTTGTCTATGCCGGGCCCTCCCTTCTCGACGCGGGCTGCGGCGGCCGTCCGCTCGCAGCCGCTCCACTGGTTGCGGGGCTGCTGCGCAATGCACAGGCGCCCGTGATCCTTTCCCATCATTGCCCATGCCACAAGGAGTAGCGCATGCATGCCTCCACCCGTAATACCGCCGCGCCGACCGGTCAGCCGACACCGCCTTACCTGCGCACGCTGGCCGCGGGTGCCGACCGCCTGTTCCTGCTGGTCAGTGCAGGGCTGGTCCTGGCCTCGCTGGCACTGGCCGTGCGCCATGGGCAATGGACACCGTGGCTGCTGGTCGCACTGCCTGCGCTGCTGGTCAGCGCGGTGCAGGTCCACCTGCAACCCGGCAGCCGCCTCAGCCGCTGCACGACAGCGCTGGCGTGGATGGTGCTGTCGGCCACCTTGATCCACCAGACGCACGGACAGCTGGAGACCCACTTCACGGTCATCGTGCTGATCGCACTGCTGCTGTACTACCGCGACTGGCTGCCGATCGTGGTGGCCGCCGTGGCGATCGCCGTGCATCACGTGCTGTTCTTCGCCCTGCAGACGCGCGGCCTGCCGTACCCGGTATTCGCCGCCGGCAGTGGTCTGGGCGTGCTGGTCCTGCACGCCCTGTACGTCACCATCGAGGCCGGCCTGCTGTCGGTGATGGCCGTCCAGATGCGCCGCCAGCTTCTGCTGCTCGGCCACGACCCGCAGCAACTGGCACACCTGGCACGCGGCCTGGCCGACGACCAGCCCCTGCCCGAGGCGCTGCATGCCAGCCAGTTCCCGCAGGACTCGCTGGCCGCCGCCCTGGTCCAAGCCAGCACCCGGCTGCTGCAGCGCCGCCAGCGCGAGCTGGCGGCCGGTGGCGAATCGCTGCGCATCCGCAGCGCGCTGGACGATGTCACCACCAACGTGATGATCGCCGACCGTGACCGCAACATCGTCTTCGTCAACCGTCCACTGCAGAAAATGCTGGCCGCCGCCGAAGCCGACCTGCGCCGTGACCTGCCGCAGTTCAGCGCCGCCGACCTGCTGGGCCGCAACATCGACATCTTCCACCGCAATCCGGCCCACCAGGCCACCCTGCTCGACCGCCTCACCGGCACCTATCGCACGCAGATCCGCGTCGGCGGCCGGGCCCTGCAGCTGATCGTCAATCCGATCATCGGCGACGACGAACAGCGCCAGGGATTCGTGGTGGAGTGGGCCGACCGCACAGCCGAGATCGAGGTCGAAGAAGAACTCGGCCATATCGTCGATGCCGCCGCGCAGGGCGACTTCAGCGGCCGCGTCGGCACCGCCGGCAAGGAAGGCTTCTTCCTGCAGCTGGCGGAACGCCTCAACGGCCTGCTGGATGCCAACGCACGCAGCATCGAGCAGATCTCGCAGCTGCTGTCCTCGCTCTCGCGCGGCGACCTCACCGTGCAGATGCAGGGCGACTTCCACGGCGTTTACGCCCGCATCCGCGACGATGCCAACACCACCATCGCTGAGCTGACCCGCATCGTCGGCAGCATCCAGGCAGCCTCCAGCCGCCTCACCGGCGCTGCCGCCGGACTGGCGCAGGGCAATGGCCACCTGGCCAGCCGTACCGAACAGCAGGCGGCCAGCCTGGAGGAAACCGCCGCCACCATGGAGGAGTTGACCGCGACCGTGCGCCAGAACGCGGGACATGCGCGGCAGGCCAACCAGCTGGCCACCGATGCGGCCGACATCGCCGGCGAGGGGCGCACGGTCGTCGGCCAGGTGGTCACCACCATGTCCGCCATTGAAGCCTCCTCGAAGAAGATCGCCGAGATCATCAGCG
>NZ_JASGBV010000101.1:0-19624 GCF_030053245.1 Stenotrophomonas sp. RS-48 | reverse complement strand
CGGTGGCGGGTGCGGCCGGTGCGGCGGGTGTGGCCGCCTCGGGTGCGGCCGACAGCGGTGCGACCGGTTCGGCGGCTGCGGCCGGTGCCACGGTGCCATCGGCATTCAGGCCCGGCGGCGCGGTGGCCTCCTCGCTCTGCGCCGGCAGCTTCACCTTGACCACGAACACATACGGCAGCGCCTTGATGTCCGATACCGGGCCCGGGCGACCGTCCTTGTCCTTGTCCGGCTCACGCGCCTCGATGATCGACAGCTCCGGACTGGCCATCCAGCCGGACGTCTCCAGGTTGCGCATGTACGCCGAAACGCGGGCGTTGGACTGGGTGCGGCCTTCCAGGGTAAGGGTGTCCCCTTCCTGCTTCAGGGCGGTCAGCACGACGCCATCGGGAATGGTGCGCACCAGCGCGTCGAACAGGTGGACCATCTGCGAGCGCTTGGCCTGCAGTTCCTCGATCACCTTCTTGCGCGCCAGCAGCCGCTCCTTCTGCGCGTCGAGGCGGTCGATCTCCTTGTTCTGCTCCTTGACCTTGTCGATCTCGGCCTGCAGGTAGGCATTGCGGTCCATCTGGCCGCTGACCTGGCGGTCGTAGTAGAACCAGATCATCAGCGACAGCAGCAGGCCACCCACGGCGGCCATGCCCAGCATTGCGTAGAACTCGCGCTGGCGTTGCTTGCGCCGTTCGGCGCGCCAGGGCAACAGGTTGATGCGTGCCATCAGTCGAAGCTCCTCAGCGCCAGACCGGTCGCGATCATCAGCGCGGGAGCATCCTGGGCCAGCGCATGCGCGTTCACCTTCGGTCCCAGCGTCATCTGCGCCAGCGGATTGGCGACCACGGTCGGCACACCCAGCTGCTCCTCGACCATTTCCGGCAGGCCCCCAAGAACCGCGCAGCCTCCGGCCAGCACGATATGATCGACACGATTGAATTCGCTGCCGGCGTAGAAGAACTGCAACAGGCGGCTGATCTGCTGGACCGTGGCTTCCTTGAACGGCTCCAGCACTTCCATCTCGTAGCTTTCCGGCAGCCCGCCCTGGCGCTTGGCCAGGCCGGCTTCCTCGTAGCTCAGGCCGTAGCGGCGCATGATCTCGTCGGTCAGCTGCTTGCCGCCGAACACCTGTTCGCGGCTGTACAGGCTGCGCCCGCCGCGCAGGACGTTCAGGGTGGTCATCGTGGCGCCGATGTCGACCAGCGCGACCACGCCGTCGGTGGACACCGGCAGCTCACTGGCAACCAGGGCGAAGGCGTTCTCGACCGCGAAGGCCTCCACGTCCATCACCTTGGCCTGGAGGCCGCCGAGTTCCAGCGCCGACTGGCGCAGTTCCACATTCTCGGACCGCGACGCGGCCAGCAGCACCTGGACCATCTCCGGGTTGTTCGGGATCACCCCGATCACCTCGAAGTCCAGGTTCACTTCCTCGATCGGATAGGGAATGTAGTTGACCGCTTCCAGCTCGATCTGCGCTTCCATGTCGTTCTCGTCGAGCTCGGCCGGCATCGGGATCACCTTGGTGATCACGGCCGAGCCGGCCACGGCGGCGGCGGCCTGCTTCGCCTTGCTGCCGGAACGGTTCAACGCCCGGCGGATGGCCTCACCCACGGCCTCCACCTCGACGATGTTCTTCTCCACGACCGCATTCGGCGGCAGTGGTTCCACGGCGTAATGTTCCACACGGAAACGATTGCCACTGCGGGAAAGCTGCAACAGCTTTACCGCAGTCGAACTGATGTCGACGCCAATAAGCGGCGACTGACTTTTTGGGATGAGCCCCACGGTTTCTCCCCTGCCGACGGGCACTTGGACGCAAGAACTGCGACCGCGCATTAATAACGTATTCTTAGCAAATGGCAACCGCCCTGCTGTGAATTCCCTCACAGGTTCACGATGCAGCCCCTGGCGTTTCCCCCTTGCGCTCCCCGGTGCCGACCCCAGCCGCCACCTTGCGTAATCTATACTCTGCGACCACGAAATTCGCAATCGGAATCTGAACCCGATGACTCGACTCCGCCGCTGGCTGCGCTGGATCTTCCTGATTGTCCTGGTCCTGGCGCTGATCGGTGCGGCCGCTGTGGGCGGTCTCTACTACGCTGTGTCCTCCAAGCTCCCCGACGTGCAGACCCTGCGCGACGTGGAGATGCAGGAGCCGATGTACGTCTATGCCGCCGACGGCAAGCTGATGGCGGTGTTCGGCGAGACCCGGCGCACCCCGGTCACCATGAAGGAGGTGCCGGAGAAGCTCAAGCAGGCTTTCCTGGCCACCGAGGACGCCCGCTTCTATGAACATGGCGGCGTGGACTACAAGGGCATCGCCCGCGCGGTGTGGCTGCTGGCCACCACCAACGACAAGCGCGTGCCCGGCGGGTCCACCATCACCCAGCAGGTGGCCCGCCAGTTCTTCCTCAGTTCCGAGTACAGCTACACCCGCAAGCTGGCCGAGATCCTGCTGGCCCGCAAGATCGAGTCCGAGCTGAGCAAGGACGAGATCTTCGAGCTGTATCTGAACAAGAGCTTCTTCGGCAACCGTGCCTACGGTGTGGCCGCGGCAGCGGAGTTCTACTACGGCAAGAAGCTGGCCGAGCTGGACCTGGATGAGATGGCCTCGCTGGCCGGCATCCCGAAGTTCCCCTCCTCCGGCAACCCGATCTCCAACCCGGAACGCGCCCGCCAGCGCCGCGACAACTATGTGCTGCAGCGCATGGCCGATCTGAAGTTCGTCAGCCAGGCCGAGGCCGATGCGGCCAAGGCCGTGCCGATGCATGCCACCGCGCATGAGCCGCCGGTGCAGGTCGAGGCGCCCTACGTGGCCGAACTGGTGCGCCAGGAGATGATCGCGCGCTTCGGCGGCGATGTGGTCAACAAGGGATACCACGTCACCACCACCATCGATTCGACCCTGCAGACCGCGGCCAACCTGTCGGTGCGTGACGGCCTGCTGCTGTATGACCACCGCCACGGCTGGCACGGCGTGGAGAAGCAGGTGCAGCTGGGGGCCGGCGACGATGCCGCAGCCCTGGCCGAACATCTGCGCGGCATCCCGGCGCAGGCAGGCCTGCTGCCGGCGATCGTTGCCAGCGCCGGCGCCGATGGCAGCGCCACGGTGGTGCTGGCCAACCGCAGCGAGATCGTGCTGCCGGCCGGTGCCGCCCGGTGGACCAACAAGACCCCCGGCAAGCTGGTGCAGCGCGGCGACATCGTGCGTGTGCGCGCCGGCGACAAGGAGGGCGAGTGGCTGCTGGACCAGATCCCGCGCGGTCAGTCCGCGCTGGTCTCGCTGGATGCCCACAGCGGTGCGCTGAAGGCGCTGGTCGGCGGTTTCAGCTTCTCCGGCAACAAGTTCAACCGCGCCACCCAGGCCCGTCGCCAGCCCGGTTCGAGCTTCAAGCCGTTCGTCTATGCCGCAGCGTTCGACAAGGGTTACAACCCGGCTTCGATCGTGCTTGATGCCCCGGTCGTGTTCCGCGACCGCCGCGGCAAGACCTGGGCACCGCAGAACGATGGCGGTGGCTTCCGCGGCCCGATGCGCCTGCGCGAAGCCCTGGTGCAGTCGCGCAACCTGGTCTCGGTGCGCCTGCTCGACGGCATGGGCGTGGACTACGCCCGCAAGTACATCAGCGAGTTCGGCTTCGCCGAATCGGAGCTGCCGCCGAACCTGTCGATGTCGCTCGGCACCGCCTCGCTGACCCCGCTGTCGGTGGCCCGTGGCTATGCCGTGTTCGCCAACGGCGGCTCGCGCGTGGACACCTGGCTGATCGACCAGGTGAACGACCGCGACGGCAACCTGGTGTTCAAGGAGAACCCGGCACTGGCCTGCCGCGACTGTGCCGGCAGCAGCGACCAGCCGGTCAGTCAGGTCGTGGACGGCTTCAACTTCGGTGCCCCGGCCCCCACGCCGGACCCGGCCGCCGCCAAGGCGCAGGCCACCACCGAAACCGCTGCCGCACCGGTCAACCCGGATGCGCGCACCGCGCCGCGCGCGATCGATGCACGCACCGCCTACCAGCTGGTGTCGATGATGCGCGATGTGGTCCAGCGCGGTACCGGTACCCAGGCCAAGGTGCTCGGCCGCGAGGACGTGGGCGGCAAGACCGGCTCCACCAACGACCACCGCGATGCCTGGTTCTCCGGCTTCGGCGGCCCGTACGTGACCACCGTGTGGGTGGGCCGCGATGACTTCCGTTCGCTGGGTTACCGCGAATACGGCGGCAAGGCCGCGCTGCCGATCTGGATCGAGTACATGCGCACCGCGCTGAAGGACACGCCGATCGCGCAGAACGACCCGCCCAGCGGCATGGTGCAGACCACGCTCAACGGCGCGACCGAATGGGTCAAGGTGGAGGACATGGATCGCCTGACGGACTACGACCTCAACCTCAATACCCCGCAAGCCGACGCGGCTGCGTTCGATATCTTCTGACGCGCGCCGCGGGCGTCACCGTCGAGCCGGCGCATGCCCGGCTCGACGGCCCGGCCAGCCGAGCGTGGGCCGGCCCCGTATCCCTGTTCCATTCCCCACGCAGATGTCACACCGTTGCGCTAGTCTGTAGCCAGGTCGCAACAGGAGTTCCCGCATGCATCGCGCCCGCCAGCATGCCACCACCCAGACCCGTGAGCGTCGTCACCGCCTCGCCCACGAAGCCGCCCGCCTGATGGCCGAAGGCGGCATCCGCGACTTCCACCAGGCCAAACTGAAGGCGGCCAGCCGGCTCGGCATCCATGACGATGCCTCGTTGCCCCGCAATGTCGAGATCGAGGATGCGCTGCGCGAGTACCAGCGCCTGTTCGCTGGCCCCCAGCACGGCAACGAGCTGCAGCGCCGTCGCGAAGCTGCGCTGCGCGCACTGGAATTCCTGCATGCCTTCGCCCCGCGCCTGGTCGGCCCGGTGCTGGACGGCACCGCCGATGCCAACAGCCCCGTGCAGGTCCATCTGCACAGCGACGACCCCGAAGCCGTGCATCGCTTCCTGGACGAACAGGGCATTCCGGCCGAGTCGCGCGTGCGCCGGCTGCGCCTGGACCGCGAGCGCAGCCTGGACGTGCCGGTCTGGGTGTTCAGTGCGGAGGAACTGACGTTCGACCTGGCCGTGCTGCCGTATGACGCCCTGCGCCAGGCACCGCTGTCACCGGTCGACGAGAAGCCGATGCGGCGCGCCTCGCAGGCCCAGCTGCGCGAACTGCTCAGCCAGGAGCAGATCGAAAGCTATCTCGGCAGCATCTGAGCCCCACAACGCAGACGCCCCACGCGGCGGACCGCGTGGGGCGTCGTCATGCATCAGGGCGACCGGACCGCGTCGCCCTGCCGGTTACCAGCCCACGCCGAAGCCCACGCCCACGGTGCGCTCACCGCTGTTGGTGAAGGCACCATTGAGGCTGAAGGTGGCCGAGCCGCGCTCGTTGAGCACGCGCTGGTAACCCACCGCCAGCGCCGACTCGCCTTCGGCATGGCCCACACCCGCGCCGAGGCGGTTGTAGGTCTGCAGGCCGGCGGTGTTCATCGCCATCGCCGCCTGCGCACTGCCCATTGCCGCCATCCGGTTCAGGCGCTTGTCCATCCGGTCCAGCCGGCGGTCCACGCTGGCCATCGCCTGGTCGGTGTAGGCCTGCGCCTGGTTCACCGCCTGATCCACGGCACGCGAGTCCACCTGCGGCAACGGATCGTCGGCTTCCGGCTTCGGCTTCGGCGTGTCGGTGGAGGCCACCGACGGCGCGTCCTTGACCGGCGGTGCCGGGGTCTGGCTGTCCGCCGGCGACTCGCCAGCGACGTCGTCCACCGCTGCCTGGCGGCTGGCCGTCGCCGACCCGTCGATCTGCGACTGCAGTCCGTCGATGCGGCCGTTGAGCTGCTGCTGCACGGCGTGCAGCTGACCACCATTGACCGCATCGCGGCTGCCCGGCGCGATCATGCCGTTGGCCACGTTGCCCAGCACCCTGCCGTGTTCCCCGGCCAGCCGCAGCTGGCCGGTACCGTCATTGCGGACGCCGCCATCGTCGAACAGGCGCTCGAAACGCGCATCGATGCTGGCCAGATCCCGGCGCGTGTCGACCACCGCGCCGTCGAGCGACTTCAGCGCATCGCCGACCGTGGCCTGCCGCTGGCCCTGCACGTGGAACTCCGGCGCGATGATGTTGCCGTCGGCATCCATGCGCATGTCGCTGCCGAAGGCCGCGAAGGCACTGCGGAGCTGGGAGACGGTGGTGAGGTCGCTGGCATCGCGGCCGTTGGCAGCGTTGGTTACGCGGCGCTTGAGGTTGATATGGCCAAGTGAGACTTCGTACGCGCCGCTGGCAAGCGAACTATGACCAAGCGCGACGCTGTTTTCAGCGCCCGCCAGAACTTGGCTGGCGCCGCCGAGGGCAACACCATTGCGAACATGTACTTGCGAGCGCGCGCCCAGTGCAAATCCGTCCTCCGCCCCCACGTGCACCAACGCAGCGCGGCCCAACGAGACAGAGTTCTTCCCCCTCGCTTGCGCATAACTACCAATCGCAGTTGCCCCCTCCGCCAACGCCTTGGTGTCACTACCCAAAGCAGTGCCCAGGATCGCTGCTTCCGCAGGCTTGCTCAGCTCGTCATAGCCCACGACCGCATAAAGGTGCTTCTCCTCCAGGCCAGCGATCCGCTGGTTGCTGGCATGAAGCTGACCACCCGTGACCACCTCCCGGCTACCCGCATGGCTGATATCGCCCTCGCCGACGTTGATGAGGCGCGCGCCACCGAAATCGACGGCGGAACGGTCGGCGCCGAAGCGCACGGCACTGGCATCCGCCATCGCCCGCGCCTGATCCAGCGTATCGAGGCGCGCGTCGATCGCATCCAGTCCGCCACGATTGCTGTCCACGCCCGCATCCAGCGCGGCCAGTGCATCGCCTACCGTACCGTGTATGGAGCCCTGCACACCATAGGAGGGAGCGATCACGCTGCCATCCACGGCAAAGCCCGCGCCGCCTCCGAGAGCGTTCACCACGCCGGAGAGCTGGTCGACGGTGGTTACGTCATGCCCCTGAATGCCCTTCGCGGCGTTGGTGATTCGGCGCTTCAATGTTGCATGCCCCAAAGAGACCTCATTGGGACCGTGAGCAACCGACCAGGCTCCGAGCGCAACGCTCTGAGTAGCGTCGGCACGCACCTCTGCCGATGAACCAAGCGCAACGCCATTGGTCACATGAACCTGAGATCGGGCCCCCAGTGCGAAGCCATTTTCAGTGCCCTCATGGACCAGTGCCGCCCGGCCAAGTGAAACGGAGTTCTTCCCCCGCGCCTGGGCGAAACTGCCAATCGCGGTAGCACCCTCGGCCAATGCCTTGGTATCACTACCCATGGCCGTAGCTAGGAGGCCTGCCTCCGCCGGCATGCTCAGATCGTCAAATCCGACAACCGCATACTTCTGCGCCTCCTCCAGCACCGACACCCGCTCATGGGTCACGAACAGCTGCCCGCCCGTGACCGCCTCGCGGCTGCCTGCCGCAATCTCGCCATCAGCCAGAGCGACCAGACGCGCAGCCTTCAGGTCCACCGTGCCGTCCTCGCCGAACTGCACGACGCTGCCCAGGTCAGGCGTGTAGTTGTCGAAGTCCACGCGCAACGCGTCCAGGTCGTCCCGGGCGGATGCGATCTGCGCGCCCTGCTCGGCCACCTTCGTATTGGTGGCGAACAGCTGCGCGCCATTGACCGCCTCGCGGCTGTCGGCACTGAGTTGCCCGTCGCCTACGGCGAGCAGGCGCCCACCCTCCAGGTCGACATTGCCGCCTGCGTCGAAACGCACCACATCGGACAGGTCCGGATCGAAGCCCTCGAAGTCCTCGCGCAGGCGGTCGATGTCCGTACGGTTGCGGGCGATCTGCGCGTTGCTGTCGAACAGCTGGCGGCCGCTGACTGCATCGTCGCTGGTGGCCGACAGTTGACCGGCGGCAACGCCGTGCACGCGACGCGCCTGGTTGCCCTGGTTGCGCACATCCAGCACGCCGCCGCTGTTGGCGGCTCCCAGTCGTACGTCGCCGGTGGACGAGGTCTGGCTGAGCAGGCCACCGAGCACGTTGGCCTTGCCCTGTGCATCGTTGGCGGTGGACTGGGCGGCGTTGGCCACGCTGTGCGCCGTATTGGCCAGGGTGGTGGCCGTGGTCACGTTCTGGTTGGTGGTGTTGAGCTGGCGACCACTCACCGCGTCGGTACTGGCTGCACTCAGCACACCATCGGCGACGCCACTGATACGACGGCTGGCGTTGCCCTGGTTACGGACATCGAGGACGGTGCCACTGTTCTGCGCGCCCAGCCGCAGATCGCCGCCGGCTGCCGCCTGGCCGACCAGGCCACTGAGCGTGGCGGCGGTGGCGGTGACCTGCGTGACGTTCTGGTTGGTGGCATGCAGCTGCCGGCCACTGACCGCATCGGCACTGGTGCTGCTGAGTGCCGCGTCGGCCACGCCGATGACGCGACGGTTGGCGCTGGACTGGTTGCGCATGTCCACCGCGCCACCGGTATTACTGGCACCGACGCGGACGTCGCTGTTGCCGGCACTCTGGCTGAGCAGGCCCCCCAGCGCGTTGGCCTTGGTCTGCGCATCGTTGGCGATGCTGTGCGCGGTGTTGGCCAGCGTATTCACCGTGGCGAGGTTCTGGTTGGTGGCATGCAGCTGCCTGCCGGTCACCGCCTCGGCGCTGGTGGTGCTCAGCGTTCCGTCAGCCACATTGACGATGTTCCGCTTCACCGTGGCACTGCCCACCGAGACCTGGTTGGCGCCGGTCGCCACCGAGCCCGCGCCCAGCGCGACGCTGTTGCCCGCCTGCGCATTGACCTTGGCGTTGGTGCCCAGTGCGATGGCGCCGCTGGAGGTGGCATCCACGGCGGCACGATTGCCCAGCGCCACCGAGGAGTCAGCCGCGGCGCCCGCCAGGGTGCCCGCGCCCACCGCGTTGGCGCCAGCCGCGCTGGCTTGGTAACCGAAGGCGTTGCTGTGGGAGCCCTCCGCTTTCGCCGAATGGCCGACCGCCACGGCATTGCTGCCGGCCGACGCGCCTTGGCCGACGGCGGTGGTGGTGCTGGCCAGGGCCGTCAGCGCGCGTGTGGCATCGGCCTGGGCCGCAGTAGCTGCCTGGGTGACTGCGGTGACATTCTGGTTGGTGGCATGCAGCTGCTTGCCTGTCACGGCTTCGGCACTGCTGGTGCTCAGCGTGCCATCGGCCACATTGACGATGCGGCGCTTGAGCGTGGCATTACCGACTGAGACCTGGTTGCTGCCGGAGGTGGTGGAGGAACTGCCCAACGCCACCGAACCGGTGTGGTTGGCCAGCGCGCGGTCGCCAAAGGCGGCACTGCTCTCGGCCGTCGCTTCGGACAGATTGCCGACGGATGTAGCGAAGCGGGCGCTTGCCACACTGCCGCGGCCCAGCGCCGTGGCCTGGTTGGCGGTGGCCGCCGCCTGATAGCCCAGTGCGGTGGCATGGATCACGTCGGCCTTGGCGTCGTTGCCGATGGCCACGGCACGGTCGCCGGTGGCCGAGGCACGCAGGCCCGATGCCACGCCGCCATTGCCGCTGCGCGAGCCGGTGCCGAGCGCCACGCCGCCGTTGGACGCGGCAACGCGCTCACCGGCCGCATTGACGCCGCTGCGGGCATTGTTGCCCAGTGCAAGACCGTCATTGTTGTAGGCCAATGCCGCATTGCCGATGGCCACGCCGTTGTCGCCCCCCTCGGTCCGCGCGCGGTTACCCAATGCCACTGCACTGCTGCCGTCCGCAGATGCCAGGGTGCCCATCGCCACGGCGTTGCTGCCGGCGCTGGACGCCTGGAAACCCAGGGCGTTGCTGTAGCCACCGGACGCATCGGCGGCATTGCCGATGGCGGTGCTGTTGGTGCCCGTTGCAGTGGCACCGGTCCCAATCGCGATGCGGCTGCCATCCAGCCTGGCCAAGGCCTGCCCGGCTTTCGTCGCAGCCTGGTCTGCGGCCGTCTTCGCCGCGTTCGCCGTGCCCGTCGCGCTGGCGATGCTCTGGTTGGTGGCGTGCAGCTGCTTGCCGGTCACTGCTTCGCTGCTGGTGGTGCTCAGGGTGCCATCGGCCACATTGACGATGCGGCGCTTCAGGGTGTCATTGCCCACCGAGACCTGGTTGCTGGCACTGGTGACCGAGCCGGCGCCCAGGGCCACTGCATTGCTCTGCCCGGCATTGGCGTTGGCACCCAGCGCCACGGCCTTGCCGTGGCCGTCGGTCACGGCGTTCTGGCCGATGGCGATGCCCGCATCGTAGCCGCCGGAGCGCGCACCGCTGCCGATCACGATGGCGTGGTGTGCGTTGCCGTTGGCAAGTCTGCTGCCGTCACCGATGACGACGGATCCCTGCGCCTGTGCCTGCGCATTGTTGCCCAGCGCTACCGATCTGGATCCCGACGCCTGTGCCCTCGGCCCCATCGCCGTGGCATCGCTACCCTCGGCCCGGGCATTGCGCCCGACCGCGACCGCACTGTTACCGGACGCGCCAACGTAGCTGTTGAGGCCGATCGCGACGGCCCCGACTCCCAGCGCCGTGGCGCTTTTGCCGATCGCAGTGCCCCCTTCGCCGCTTCCCGTGCCCGCATTGATGCCGATGGCCACGCCACCGGCAAGTCCCTGGGCATTGTTGCCGATACCGATGCCGTCGAACGCCGTGACCGAACCCACGCCGATGGCCACGCCCTTGGTGCTGTTGACCGTGGAACCTCCACCGATCAGCACGTTCTGGTAGCTGGTAGTGCCGACACTGCGCGACGTGGCAGGCGAGCCGATGAACGCGCTCATCAACGCGTCCCACTCTGCCGGTGCTGCGTCAGCCTCCGCCGCAATGGCGTCGGGCACGATCAACGGATCCGATGCAACCTCGGTCGCGAACGCGGGAGCGGCCAGCATCACGCACAGGGCGGCGGCAAGCGGGCGTGCCGCCGAAGCCGGCTTGCCGCGCGAACGGGTGTGCTCGCTGGCCACGGCCCAGCAGCGCAGGCGGGTATTCCAGATCAAACGGTAGATGCGATTCATCGATGTCTCGGTGGTTGGGAAACGGGAACTTGAGGGCGCGCAAGGCGGGGCAGTCAGGGCTGCAGCGTCTGCCGGTGTTCACGGAAGCCGGCGTGGCTGAGCCGGTAGTCGATCTCCACGCGCCCGCCGACGCGGGGCACGAACGGCAGCGTCATCGCCGCGCCGGGGTAAAGGCTGCGTTTGATCTCGTGCGTGGTGCAGCGGCCGTCCGCGTCGCAGTCCTGCACCTGGTTGACGCCGAGCCGCAGCGTGCCGCGGTTCAACAGGCGATCACCGTCCAGGGCCATCTCGACGCGCCCCTCGGCGGGCAGCACATTGACCAGCACGCCCCAGACCAGGCTGACGCCCAACGTGGCGCTGGCGCCCTGCACCGGCACCTCCGGCGTGCTGTCATCAGGACCGCGTACGCCTTCGAAGTAGATGCGGAACGCGGTTTCCTGCTCGACCGGTTGCAGCGGAATGATCCGTATCAGGCGCGTGCCGCCTCCTGCCAGACCGAAGCGTCCTGGCGTGACCGCCATGACCGCTGCGGTGCCGACGGCCTCATCGACTTCTTCCTCGTGGTCACTGGCCGGGTGCAGGATGCGTTTCACCGTGGCCTGCACGTACTGCGGCTGCGGTGATTGCGAGTGCACGCGCACGGTCGTGGTCTTGCCGGCTTCGGCGTGCACGCGCATGGGGTGGACGTTGAGATTGGCCAGCACCGGTGCCGCTGGCAGAAGGGCCAGCAGCAGCGCGCCGGCCAGGGGAATCTTGCTCATGGGATCGGGTTCCAGGGGAAGGTCAGAGGCGGTCGGTCGGCAGGCGCATTTCGAGCTTGAGGCGGCCGTCGTAGTAGCCCTCGCGTTTCTCGGACGCCGGCACACGGGGGGTTTCCAGGGTCAGCGGCGTGGGCACGCAGTACACCCACTGGTTCATGTCGGGCAGCATCACCAGCCGCAGCTCGGCGGTATCGATGCCGCGCAGCAGCACTTCCTCGTTGTTGCGCAGGGCGATCTTCTGGCCGCTGTGGTCCAGGCTGAGCTGGTAGTCCAGGCGGTCCTGCGCCTCGCGCCCACCGTCGCGGTGCCAGACCGAGTACTGCGATGGCGGACGGCCCGGCGCGGCGGGGCCCATGTCACGTGCGGTGATGGCCAGATACTCGCTCTGCGAGCCCATGCCGTCGTACAGACACATGTCCAGCACGGCGGTGCCACCGATCGTGCCGGGTGAGGGAATCGGCCGGTAGTCCAGCTGCAGGCCCACCAGCGGCTCGGCCATGCCGAACTCGGGCAGGTAGATCATGGTGCGGTCGCGATCGGTGATGGTCAGATCGAACCGGAACACATGGGTGGCGATGATCGGGCCGTCAGGATCGACGCGCAGGTTGAGGCGGAGTTCTGCAGTCCAGCGGCCGGCGACCAACTGCTGAACATCCTCGGACTGCAGCTGCAGAGCAACACCGGTGCCCCCGGGAGGAACCATGCACTGATTCTGGAATGACGACCAAAGAGGAAACTCGGCGTTGTTCCAGTAGTCGACGGTGCAATTTCTTTCCCACTCGACACGTTCCAGCCAACCTGTAACGGCTACATCGATCTTCTGCCCGCTACGCGCCTCGCTGAAACCGACGGGAAATCGGCTCCTTCCAGACGAATCTCCGGTATCGCGCATCGGACACTGTCCGTACTCAGGCTCGTCACCACACGTCAAATGGATCTTCCCGTACCCCAGCTCCACCTCCCCATACCCGAGCACCGTCCGCGGCGCCCACAGCTCCAGCGCTTCGGGCGCGGAGCGGTCGAAGGTGCGGACGATGTCGGTGGTGATCACGCCGGTGGCCGGCGTCGTTGCCGGTGGGCGCTGTGCCAGCGCCTGTGCACTGCCAAGCAGGCAGGCCGCGGCCAGCAGCAGCCTCCATGCGGTCCTCATCGCGCACCTCCACTCATCACATTGCGTTCGTTGCGCCCCGCCACCGGGGCCAGTTCGTTCAACAGGCGCTGTACCCGCGCCTGGTGGCGGATCGGTGCCGGCAACTGCTCCAGCGCCAGCGGTTCGCACTGCACCTGGCCGACCAGCAGCACCACGCTGCGGCGCTCACGCACGGTGAGCGGGCACTGCAGCAGGTCGCCTGCACGCAGCAGGTAGAGCACCGGCTCGCGCTGCGGGAATTCGGCGATGAAGCCGCCGTCGCGGCCCAGCGAGGGCACCGGCGCGTTGAGGATGCGGGCGCCTTCCAGCGGGGTACCGGCGATGTCGCGTGCGTTGCCGATGAAGGTGTAGGTCACGTCCAGCGTGACCGGAAGCGCGATCACCTTTCCCGGCAGCAGGAAGGCGTGCTGCGCCGCGCCCAGGCGGGCGACACGCACTGCGGCGTCGCTGTCGTGCGCACTGGCGTCCTGCACGTCCACGCGGTGGCGCTGGTAGCCGCCCAGCGGCAGCAGCCGGCGCTCGCCGAAGCCGAGGATGCGGCGCCGGTTGCTGCCGGCGCGGATGTCGGCAGCCGCGCCACTCAGCTCCAGATCGCGCGCATCGTCCACGCTGACCACTACCCCGGCATCGGCGCCATGGGCGCCGCCCCAGTGCAGCCCGCGTGCGGACAGCGACAGCCCCGACGTGTGGTTGCCGCTGTAGGCCAGTTCACCCCCACCGTGGTGCTGGTAGTACGACACCGATGCACCGCTCTGCCCGAAGCGGTTGTCGATACGGGCGCTGGCCAGCGCGCTGTAGCGGTCGTCGTTGTACGCGCTCAGCTCGGCGCCCAGATCGCGCGCGTCGCCGTCGCGCTCCTGCCGCAACGAATGCGACAGGCCCAGGCGGGCATCCGGGCGGCTGTGCTGGGGCTGGCGCATGTCCAGCGCCACGCGCTGCTGCACGCTGCCGTCGTCGATCCGCTGCAGCCGCGAGACTGCAATGTTCAGGTAGAGGCCGCGATCACGGGCAGGCCCGCGCCCGCTGCCGGTATCGGTGTCCTGCTGCCACACCCCCAGCCGGCTGCCGATGCTCAGTCCACGCCACTGCCGGGTACGGCTGTAACTGGCCTGCAGGCTGCGCGAGGTCTGCGCAGGACGCAGCGCCGGCACATGCGGCGGCTGCAGGCCCGGCGGCAGGCCCGTCCAGGCATCGTCGTCTTCGCCGGGCAGGCTCCACTCCGGGGTGAAGCTGCGCCGGCGCGTGTATCCCAGGTACAGGCTGCCGCCGAACAGGGGCGCCGATACCGAGGCACTGAGCGCATCGACACAACCGAAACGGTCATGCAGCACCGGCGTGCTGCTCTGGCACGCACCGCCGCGCAGGCGTTGCCGATAGACATTCCAGGACGCGTAGTGGCGATAGCTCAGCTGCTGCTGCAAGCCGTGGCTGCCGTCGCCTCCGTTCAGCACGCCGACCATCGCCTGCAGGTCATGCCGCCCGAACTGCTGGCGTCCCTCCAGGCGCAGTTCGCCGTAACCGGTATCGGCGACGCGGGCGATACCCGCTGTCATGCCGTAGTTGCGCGCAAGGGGGATGCGCAACCCCGCCTGTACCGCCGTGTCGGACGCATCGCCGATGTCACTTGCACGTGTCGCATGCGCACGACGGCGCCCGCCCTGCACGAACCACTGCAGGCTGCGCTCGGACCAGTCGCCGCCCCGGCTGAAGGGCGCCTCCTCGCTGCGCACGAAGCGGCCATCCTCATAGATGCGCAGGTTGACGGTGTAGCTGCCGAGCGGAAACCGGCGCGTATCGAGATCGTTGACACCGGCCTGCAGGTAGAAGGTCTGCAGCAGGCGATCACCGTCGAAGGCATCCACGCGTGCATCGCGGCCGAGCAGCACAGTCAACGGGGTGGAAGTGACGTTCGCGTCGGTATCGACGTAGGCCTGCGTGGTACCCACGCGCAGCCCCTCGAAGCGATCCAGGGGCAGCATGCCGAACCCGAAGGTGCCGCCCTGCTGGCTGGACAGATTGCGCCGGTCCATGCGGCCCAGCTGCACGTAGTGGCGCTGGGCAAGATCGTGGCGATAGTAGAGATCGTCCAGCTGGAAACGGTCATGCGCGCGATAACCCTGCCGCGCCTGGCGGCTGTAGTTCCAGCTGCTGGCGACATGGCCATCGCGCAGCACGCCAAGCACCGTGCTGCCCTGCACGCTCAACGCCTGATAGCCATCGCCCCCGCTGAAATTCACGGTCTGCTGCTGCAGCAGCGCGTTCTGTGCCTGCTCGGACACCTGATGGAACGGCGAGCGCTGCGCGCTCTGCTGTGGCAGCCACCGGCGTGCCGGAAACAACATCAGCACGCCATCGCTTTCATCGAAGATGGCGTGCACCTGCGCAGGATCGTCCGGACTGTCGATCCAGCCGCAGCCGGGATCCGGTTGGCCGTAGGGACAGGCCAGATGACTGTTGCGCGGCAGCGGTGCAGCCAGTGCCGCCTGCAGCGCGTCGCGCGCATCGGCGCTGAGACCCAGGGCTTCCAGTACCTGCGCGGGCTGGTCCAGCTGCACCGTATCCAGCGTGACCCAGGCGGACCACAGGCCGGCCGACTGCCCGAACAGGCGTACCTCGACACGCTCGGTCTGGCCGCTGGCGAGGTCTTCGAAACCGGCCGGTACCGGCCGTGCGTGGACAGCCGGCAGGGCCGGAATGGCCAACGTCAGGGCGAGCGCGACCGCCAGCCGGCTGTGGGCAGGTGCAGGTATCAACATGGGGAGACAACCGATGGCCGGCCGGCCCGCGCACGGGCCGGCGCGGTGGGGATTACGGCGCGGCGGTGTTCTGCGACACGACCAGCGCAACGGTGCCGCTGTACAGGCCCGCGAAGTTGATCTCGCCGGACACGGTCTGCTGCACGCGCAGCGGCATGGCGATCGACGCACCCGGAATCGCGCTGTCGAACAGGTCGTCTGCAGCGAAGTCGATCGGGGTGGTCTCCAGGGCGCGGCCGTTGAGGCTGACCGTCAGCGGCACGTTGATGGCACCCGGTGCGGCCAGGTCGGGACGCAGCACGGCGTCGGCCGCCAGGCGCACGCTGAGGTCCTTCTCGGTGTCATTGGTGAAGATGCGCACATCTTCGGTCCACGACGACAGGCCGGCACCGCCGGCGCGGTAGACCAGCTGCACCGCGTCCGGCAGCGCGGTGCCGTCGGCCTTGAGCAGGGACAGGGTCGGATCGACGTTCGCCCACACGGTGATGTTGGTTTCCACGGCGGCCTGCGCGGTCAGCGAAGCGCCGGCGAGCGCCACGGCCAGGGCGGCCTTCTTGAACATGTGCGACATGGTTTCTCTCTCTGATGGATTGGGTTGCCTCCTGGATGGAAGCACTGCCGGCACGGACCTGCCCTGCCAGCAGCGCGGTCAAGGTATTGATCGGCTCCTGCGGTGTACATGCAACGTTTCTTGATTGCCGATTACGCGTACTTCTGCGACATCACACACGCATCGCGCGTGCCGTGACCAGCAGAATGCGACGCTTTCGGCATTGCTCCGACCAGGGCACGACCACGGCATGGGAAAAAAAAAACGCCCCCTTGCGGGGGCGTTCTTCCACGTTGCGATTGCGGGGCGATCAGCCCTGGTAGTCGCGCACGTCGCTGCCGGTGTAGACCTGGCGCGGACGGCCGATCTTCATTTCCGGATCGACCTGCTGTTCCAGCCAATGCGACACCCAGCCGGAGGTACGGCCCAGGGCGAACATGACGGTGAACATCTCGGTCGGAATCTGCAGCGCCTTGTAGATGATGCCGCTGTAGAAATCGACGTTCGGGTACAGCTTGCGGGCGACGAAGTAGTCGTCCTGCAGCGCGGCCTGCTCCAGCTTCACGGCCACGTCCAGCAGCGGGTCCTGCACGCCCAGCTGCTTGAGCACCTTGCTGGTCATCTCGCCGATGACCTTGGCGCGCGGATCGAAGTTCTTGTAGACGCGGTGGCCGAAGCCCATCAGGCGGAAGCCGGAGGTCTTGTCCTTGGCCTTGAGCACGGCCGATTCCACGTTGTCGGCCGAACCGATTTCTTCCAGCATCTTCAGCACGGCTTCGTTGGCACCGCCATGGGCCGGACCCCACAGCGCGGTGACGCCTGCGGCAACCGACGCATACGGATTGGCACCGGTCGAGCCGACCAGGCGCACCGTCGAGGTGGACGCGTTCTGCTCGTGGTCGGCGTGCAGGATGAACAGCAGGTCCAGCGCCTTGACCACGTCCGGATTCAGTTCGTACTGGCCGTCGGCCGACTCGAAGGTCTGCTTCAGGAAGCGGCTGACGTAATCCAGCGAGGTGTCGGGCGTGTTGGCCGGCAGGCCCTTGCCGTGACGGTAGATCAGCGCCGAGAGGGTCGGCACCTTGGCGATCAGGCGCACAGCGGCCTGACGGCGCTGTTCGGCGTCGGACAGGTCCAGCGCGTCGTGGTAGACGGCCGACAGCTGCGCGATCGCGGCAGCCAGGATGGCCATCGGATGGGCATCCTTGGCGAAGCTGCCGATCAGGGTGTTGATCGAATCGGGGACGTTGGCCTCGGCAGCCAGCTCATCGGTGAAGGCCTTCAGCTGCTCGGCGCTCGGACGCTCGCCGTTGATCAGCAGGTAGGCCACTTCGACGTAGCTCGACTTTTCCGACAGCTGTTCGATCGGGTAGCCGCGGTACAGCAGCACGCCCTTGTCGCCGTCGATGTAGGTGATGGCGGACTTGCAGCTGGCCGTCGCGGTGAAGCCGGAATCGTAGGTGAAGAACCCCGTTTCCTTGGTCAGCTTCGCGATGTCGACGCAGTCGTTGCCAAGGGTGGGTTTGATGACGGGCAGAACGACCGACGTGTCGCCGGCGTTGAGCGTGACCTGATCAAGATCGGACACTGTGTGCGCTCCTTCATGGGAAGGCGCCTGCCCAAGCGCATTGGTCAGGCACGTGAATGACGTCCACGACCTGTGTCGTGGATCACGCCATTATCGCACAGCAGCATTTGCCCGGTGCTAGACGGAAGTCGTAGACGGCAGGCGGCCGGAACCCGGCCAGCGAGTGGCCCGGATCGGCAAAAGCGTTGTCACGCGAACGCAGTGTTCTGTCCATCCAAACGCCTGTTGGGCAGGCGCCGGGGAAAAACAAACGGCCGCGCAGAGCGCGGCCGTCGGTTCGGAGCTGGATCGACAGATCAGCGCGCGTAGCGCTTCTGGAACTTGTCGATGCGGCCCGAGGTGTCGATGACCTTGTGCTTGCCCGTGTAGAACGGATGCGAAGCCGAGGAAATTTCAACCTTGACCAGCGGGTATTCGTTGCCGTCTTCCCACTGGATGGTTTCCTTCGTCGCCATGGTGGAGCGGGTCAGGATCTTGAAATCGGAGGTGACGTCATGGAAGACGACGTCGCGGTAGTTCGGATGGATATCGGCCTTCATGGGCTCACACCGTAAATGGGCTGGTGGTCAAGAGCGGCATTATAAGCACCGGCCGCCCCTTGGGGCAACCGGTTGCGTGGATCCGCGCTCAGTCCGCGCCAAGTGCCTGCCGCACAAGGCTTTCGAAGCGGGCCTGGTCGTAGGCCATCAGCAGGTCGCAGTTGTCCGGCTGGCCGGTCTGGCGGTTCCAGTCGACGAGGGTCGCGCCGCGACTGAACGTTCCGTTCAGTTCCACGTTCAGCGGCCGCGATTCCACCCGCAGCTGCCCTTCCGGGTTCAGCGCCCAGGCCATGGCCAGGGCATCGGCGGTGTACCAGCGTCCGCCCTTGCTGTCTTCGGACAGGCCACGGGTCTTGCGCGAGATCAGCTCATAGAAGCGGGCGCGCTCCGAATCGGCCTGCAGCCACGTCTCGGCCTGCTGCAGCGGCAGGCCGTGGGCGACGGTGGCTTCCCAGTCCGACACCAGCAGGTGCTTGAATGCGGTGAACACCACGTGCGCCGCTTCCGGATCGAAGGCGATGTTGAACTCCGCCGCCGGCGTGATGTTGCCGTGGCAGGTGACCGCGCCGCCCATCACCACGATGCGCTTGATGCGCTGAGGCAGGGTCGGGTCCAGCTTCAGCGCCAGCGCCAGGTTGGTCAGCGGGCCGAGCATCACCAGCATCAGTTCGCCGGCATGTTTGTGCGACAGGCGCAGGATCGCCAGCGCGGCATGCTCGGCTTCGGCCTGTCGGCCCGGCGGTGGCAGATCGACATCGCCGTAGCCATCACGGCCGTGCACATGCGCGGCATCGACGGAGGGATGCAGCAGCGGATCGGGGCTGCCGGCAAACACCGGCACGTCGGGACGGCCGACGATGTCGCAGAGCTTGAGGGCGTTACGGACGGTGTACTGCAGGCCGACATTGCCGGCGGCGATGGTCAGGGCGACCACGTCATGCCGTTCATCGGCAAAGGCCATCAGCAGGGCCAGGGCGTCGTCCACACCGGGATCGGTGTCGATCAACAGGGGGATCTTGTGGGTCATCGTTGCCGTCTTCAGATCGGCAACGAAGTGTGGACCGGGATGATGACCGTTGCAAGTATGGGGATTCTGGCAGGGCTGTGCCCTGCACCCGCAGGATCAACAGCAAACGCCAGAGCAACGGCAAAAGCTGGTTTCCTGGGGGATGGCGGGGTGGGTCCGGTTGCGGGGGACGCCGTGAATCCATCCCTGGAGGCTCGGTCGCGCCATCCATGGCGCTCACGCCCCCGCAACCGGACCCACCCCGCCTTCGACA
>NZ_JASGBV010000100.1:0-25425 GCF_030053245.1 Stenotrophomonas sp. RS-48 | reverse complement strand
CGGCCTGGCTTCGGTGGCGCCATCATCATCGATGACCCGCACAAGCCGGGTGAGGCCGACAGCGACACGGTCCGCCAAGGCGTGCTGGACTGGTTCAACAACACCCTTCAGTCGCGAGTGAACAGCGCTGACACGCCGATCATCGTGATCATGCAGCGCTTGCACGAGCGGGATCTGGCCGGTTGGCTGCTAGGCCGCAAGCCTGGTGAAGAGCCGCGGCCAGGTGGGAACGGTGAGGTGTGGGAGCACGTCTGCTTCGAGGCCCTGTCGGAGGACGGCGAGGCCCTGTGGCCTGAGAAGCACACCGCCGCCGACCTCAATCGAATGCGCGAGTCGATGCCCTATGTCTTCTCGGGTCAGTACCAACAGCAGCCATCTCCAGGCGACGGCGGGATCATCAAGACCGCCAAGATCGAGACGGTCGATGCACTTCCCGCTGGCCTCCAGTGCGTGCGCGGGTGGGACTTGGCCGGAACAGAAGCCAAGATGAAGCGAGGTGATTGGACGGTAGGCGCAAAGCTGGGCCGCAGTCAGGACGGTGTCATCTACATCGCGGACGTCCTGCGCGAGCGCATGGGGCCGGACGAAGTGGAGACGGCGATCGGGAACACAGGCAAGGCCGATATGGTCCTCCAGTCCATCCCGCAGGATCCTGGGCAGGCGGGCAAGGCGCAGGTCATGCATCTGAGCCGCAAGCTCTACGGCGTTCCGGCCACCTTCTCGCTTGAGAGCGGGGACAAGGCCACCCGAGCGGCAGGCTTCGCCGCCCAGGTCAACGCCGGCAACGTGAAGATGCTGCGCGCGCCGTGGAACGAGGCGCTGATAAACGAATTCAAGATGTTTCCCAACGGCCACTTTGACGACCAGGTGGATGCGTGCTCGCGCGCCTTCAACTCCCTGGACGATGAGCTGGCCCTCTTCATGGCACAGGCCCAATGAGCAACCACCTGCAGCAAGACGGATACATGGATGCGGTGTTGGGTGACAAGAGCCTCGGGGCGGTCGTCTCCGCCGCGCTGGTCAGCGACTCCCATCTGTACGCCGAGGGCGGGCTGCCCGCGCGGGTAGTGGATCTTCCGGCGGACAACGCGGTCAAGGGCGGTGTGACGATCTCCGGTGACACGGATGGTGTCATCCAGGTGGAGCTGGAGCGCTTGAACGTGCTTCCGTTGCTCGCCGATGCTGCGCGCTGGTCTCGCCTGAGAGGCGGTGGCTGCCTTCTCGTGATTGCCGCTGACGGCGGGCTGCTGCGGGACCCGCTCAAGCCTGAGCGCCTGGACACCATCGAGGAGCTGCGCGCGTTCGACATCGATGATGTGTCGATCGATCGGGCCTACAACGACCCGAACGCCCGCAACTATGGGCAACCCGAGTTGTACCGGCTGCGGGTGCGCGGGGCTGGCACCCAGGTTCTGGTGCACGAGTCCCGCCTGATCGAGGTTCCTGGCGAGCCGCTTCCCGCGCAGATGCGGCAGGACAACATCCCATGGCGGGGCAGGGCAGCAGCCACCCGCGCCTTCCGCCGGATTCGCGACTACGTCGAAGCGACCAGCCTGGCCAAGGAGATCCTGCGCCGCAAGCAGCAGGCCGTGCACAAGATGAAGGGGATGGCGGCCGCTATCGTCGCCAACCAGGAGCAAGCCATCCAGAAGCGCCTGACGATGGTGGACCAGGCTCGTGGTGTCCGAAACAGCGTCGCTGTGGATGCGGAGGACGATTACGACATCCGCGACACCAACGTCGGCGGGGTCAATCAGCTCCTGCAGGAGTTCCAGATCGCGCTGTCGGCGGAGACCGGCATCCCGGTCACGCTGCTGTTCGGCCGCTCGCCAGGCGGCCAAAACGCCACCGGGGACGCCGACTTCGAGGGCTACTACAACCTGGTCGAGCAGCTGCGCAGCCTGAGGATGCAGCCGGCACTCGAGCGCGTCATCGCGTTGATCTGTGCACAGCGGGCGCTGGCGGGGAAGGCTCCCGACAACTGGAAGGTCCAGTGGTCGCCGTTGAAGCAGCTGACGGAGAAGGAACTGGCCGACATTGAAAAGACCAAGGCTGAGGCGCTGAAGACCGAGGCCGAGGCTGTGGTGGCCATCACCGGCACAAGTGCGGTTTCGGAGGATGATGCCCGCAGCTACGTCGAGCAGCGGGGCTTGTTCGGGCTGGTGCCGAAGGACAGCACACCGGGGACCGCGGCGAGCTATGCGGGCGGCCTGTGAG
Organism: Stenotrophomonas sp. RS-48; assembly: GCF_030053245.1. Classification (NCBI taxonomy): domain Bacteria; kingdom Pseudomonadati; phylum Pseudomonadota; class Gammaproteobacteria; order Lysobacterales; family Lysobacteraceae; genus Stenotrophomonas; species Stenotrophomonas sp. RS-48. The sequence goes on along the minus strand of NZ_JASGBV010000100.1, from coordinate 23,208 downwards.
CCGGCCGGCACGCAAGCCTCGGCGCTGGCTCTATCCGGCTGGCGTCGAGCGGGACTATGAGCAGGCGCTGACGGCCATCGCTACCGAGCTGACTGCGGTCGTGGGGCCGGCGGTAATCCGCGCGCTGGGCTACCGGTCCGACGCGGTCGACCCGTCGATCGCGGCTGGGTGGTACGACGAGCTCGTACAGGCACTGGCAGCGGCAACCTCGTTGTCATCGGTGCAGGACCAAGTGCTCGGGCCACTGGTGTCCGAGTTCGCCAGGCGCACGACTGCGTTCAACAAGCAGCAGTTCCATGCCGTTCTGAGGTCCGCCTACGGGGTGAACATCCTGACAGCGGATCCGGACCTTCGCGACCTGATGCGAGTCTGGGAGGCGGAGAACCTATCGCTCATCCAGTCCATCCCCACGCAGTATGTGGAGCAGCTGCGGGGGCGAGTGACGGCAGCGGTCCAATCGGGCCGCAGCCTCAGGGACGTGATCAAGGTCGTGCGCGACACCTACGACCTGCCCAAGCACCGAGCGGAGCTGATCGCTCGGGACCAGATCGGCAAGCTGAACGGCGATATCACCCAAGCCCGGCAGCAGGGCATCGGCGTCGAAGAGTACCGCTGGCGCGGTGTGCTGGACGGCCGCGAGCGATCCGAGCACGTCGCTCGCGAGGGGAAGACGTATCGCTGGGATCAGCCGCCAGCCGACGGCCATCCGGGGCAGCCCATTCGCTGCCGGTGCAGTGCTGAGGCCGTACTGCCTGATCTGGATGACCTCGCGGCACTCATCGTTCACTAGGAGGGCAATATGCCCGCACAACGCTTTGATCGGGTGGAGCTGAAGGCGACCACCACCGTCGAGGGCTTCATCCAGGACGCCCCGATCCTCACCCGCACGGGGATCTTTGATTACCGCGGTCCTGACGGGAAGCTGCGCCGGGAGTACCGGCCGCCGGAAGAGGTCTTCCACGCGGATTCGCTGTCCAGCTACCGCGGCAAGCCGATCACGGACGGGCACCCCGGCCTGGTCACTGCCAGCAACGCCAAGGTGCACACCGTTGGCACCCTCCTGACCGAGGGACGGCGGGATGGCGACGACGCGCGTGGCGACGTGGTGATTTACGACACGGCGCCCATCGCGGCCGGCAAGAAGGAACTGAGCCTGGGCTACACCCTCGACATCGAGGAGACGCCCGGCGAGATCAATGGCGAGCGGTACGACGCCATCCAGCGAAACATCAGGGTCAACCATCTGGCCCTGGTCCCCCGTGGCCGTGCGGGCAACGCCCGGCTCAATCTTGACGCGGCAGACGCCGACACAACCGAGGAAGACACCACCATGACCATGGTCAAGGTTCGCCTGGACTCCGGCATCTCCTACGATGCCGCGCCCGAGGTCGCCAACGCCCTGCAGGCAACGCAGGACGCGCTCACCGCCGCTCGCTCCGACATCGACAAGGAGAAGGCTCGCGCCGATGCTGCCGAGGCCAAGCTGGTCGATGCCGAGAAGGCAGCCGACAAGGTCCGCGCCGATGCTGCCGCGGCTGCCAAGGCCCGCATCCTGCTGGAGGACAGCGCAACCAAGATCGGCGCCAGCTTCAAGCCGGACGCCACCGACACCGAGATCCGCAGTGCCGTGATCAAGAAGGTGCGCGGCGACAGCTTCGACCTGACCGGCAAGAGCGGCGGCTACATCGAAGCCGCCTACGACTTGGCCATCGCCGAGAAGGGGCAGCGCCAGGACGCGGTCGCCAGCCAGCGGCAGGACCTGGTCGGCCAGCGCCCCGCCGGCAGCAACCCCGAAGTCCGCCAGGACGCCCGTTCCGCGCGCGAGCGCATGATCGCCCGCAACAGCGGCGAAACCACCGAGGAGTGATTCCCCATGTATGAGGACTACCAGTCCCGCGCGTTTGCGGGCATGAAGGGCGATTCGGGCGACGACCGCGTCGAATCGTTCCCGGTTGGCGCTGCGGGCCTCGGCCTCGGCCTGGTCACTGGCACGGACGCGAGCGGCGTGCTGGTCGCAGGGGCTGGCACCAAGGTGCGCGGCATCAGTCTGCACAGCCACACCATCACCGGTGCCGGCTATGTCCAGTACGACTGCGCTTCGGTCATGACCAAGGGCCATGTCTGGGCGCAGGTGGCCGCAGGCGGTGCCGTGACCGTCGACGGTCCGGTCTCCTTCGCCGCAGATGGCCGGGTGGCCAACGCTGGCACGGCCCTGCCCAACGCCGTGTTCCGCACCGGCATCGTCGCCGTCACGGATCCGGCTGGCGTGTCGTCCAACGTCGCCCTGGTCGAGCTGCACAACCCGTTCGCGGTGCCGCCGGCCGCTCCGTAAGCCGGTCTGCAACCGACATCCCTCCCAAGCCGCCTCCGGGCGGCTTCTGCACATCAGGAAACCACCATGCACGAGCACTACGACGAGGCTGACCTCTCGGCAGTGGCGCAGTTCCAGCAGAACACCGGAGCCAATCTGGTCCGGCAGGATGCTGGCATCTTCACTGCCCGCCAGCTGGACTACGTCCGCACCCGCACCTACGACCGCAAGTTGCCGCCGATGAAGGGGCTGATGCTGGTCCCGCCGTCGAGCGACGTCCCCGAATGGGCCGAGACCGTGACCTACTCGGTCTACGACTCGGTGGGCATCGCCAAGGTCATCGCCAACTACGCTGACGACCTGCCGCGCGCCGACGTGGCCCGCGTCGAGAAGACCATCCGGGTCAAGACCATCGGTGACAGCTACGGCTACAACGTCAACGAGCTGATCGCCTCGAACGCCACCGGCGCCAATCTCCCGACCCGCAAGGCCAACGCCGCGCGCCTGGCGGTGGAAATCAAGCTGAACCTGATCGGCATGGTTGGCGATGCCGCCTATGGCTTGTATGGCCTGACCAACCATCCGAACATCGGCACCACGACCATCACCGGCGGCTGGACCATGGCCACCGATGCGGACGTGCTCCTGGCCGACCTGGACGCGATCTACAACGCGGTGCGCGTGCAGTCGAAGGGTGTGCACACCCCGAATCGCTTCGCGATGGCCACCGAGCCGCTGTCGATCATCAGTTCCAAGCGCCTGCCGGACTCGAACGGCCTGACCGTGGCCGAGTTCTTCCGTCGCAAGCATCCGGGCCTGGTGTTCGAGGAGATGGCCGAACTCTCGGGCGCTGGCCCGGGCGGCGATGATCTGATCATTGCCGGCGAGTTCGCGCCGGACAACATCACCCACGACGTGCCGATGCAGTTCAACCAGCTGCCGGCGCAGGCCCGCAACCTGGAGCTGGTGGTGCCGTGCATGGCCCGCAGTGCCGGCGTTTCGGTCTTCTACCCCCTCGCGTTCACCAAGGCGGTGCTGTGATGGCGACCTACAAGAACAAGTCCGTGGGCGCCCACGTCCACGATGGCAAGGTGATCGCCCCCGGCGGCACCTTCGACGCCCAGCCGACGAAGAACCTCGGCAAGCTGGTCAAGGCGAACCTGCTGGAAGTGGTTTCGGGCGCAGCCAGCGCGCAGGCCGGCACCGGCGGCGACGGCGAAGACAAAGCCGCGCTGGTCGCCCGCGCCAAGGAGCTGGGCGTCCCCAACGCCGGCGCCAACTGGGGCGTCGAGAAGCTGAAGGAAGCCATCGCTGAGGCCGAGAAGAAGGCCGGCACCGGCGGCGACGGCGAACAGAAGGACGCCTGACCATGGCCATGGCCGACGTCATCGAGATCCTGGACTTCCTCGCCCCGGGCCTGACCGCCACGCCGGAAGAGAAGGCCACGGCCATCTCGATGGCGGAGGCCTACAGGCCGGCATGCCTCACGGAGAAGAAGGCGGACGAGGCGGTTGCGTGGTACGCCGCGTGGCTTCTCTACAGCCGCCAGCAGCAGAAGGAAGCTGCGGACAACGGCGAGGTCGTCCCGCTGGGTGTGAAATCCCAGACGGACGGCGACCTCAGCCGCACCTACTTCGACGGCGCCACCGGTAGTGGCGTTGCCGATCCGGCGGGCTTCTACGCACGCTGGGCCGCCCTCAACGACATCTGCGCGCGGCTGGGTGCCATCACCGTCAGCCCAAAGCCCATGGGGTGTTGCGGATGGCCGCGATAACCAAGAGCAGCGGCGATGGCCTGGCGCAGTACCTGAAGCAGGTCGATGCGCTGGATGGCCGGGGGATCAAGGTCGGTGTGCAGGCCAAAGCCGGCACCCAGGACGGGGTCAGCCTGCTGGACATTGCCATCTACAACGAGCTGGGGACGCAGGACATCCCCGCCCGACCCTTCATCCGGGACTTTGCCCAGAAGAACGAGCGGGTGCTCGGGATGGCCATGGACCGAGTCGCTACACGGGTGGAGCAGGGCGCCCCGATCGACATCGCCCTGGCGCAACTGGGCGAGTTCGCCCAGCAGCAACAGCAGGCCCACGTCAGGGCATCGAAGAGCTGGGCCGTGCCCAATGCGCCATCCACCGTCGCCCAGAAGGGCAGCGATGTGCCACTGGTCGACCACGGCACCCTGGTCAACGCCATCCGCTGGGAGAAGGTCTGATGGGCATGCTCGGGGAACGGACACATCCGCGAATCACCCGGGGCGAAGGCGCCTACATCGATGGGCGCTGGCAGGACGGCCAGGAGACGCAGACCGACTTTCGGGCCAGCATTCAGCCGGCCAAGAAGGAGGACTACGACCAGCTGCAGGCGCTGGCCGAAGGCCGTCGCGTCGAGTCGGCTGTTCGGATCTACACCCGGACGCAGTTGGCGGTTGCTGGCGACACCGACAGCAACGGCGACATCGTCATCTACCGCGGAGATCGCTACCTGGTCACCGCCGGCAGTGACTGGAACATGGGCATGCGCGGGGTGAACCACTACCGCTATCTGGCCGTCCGGCAGAAGCTGTCGAGCGAGGAGGGCGCATGATCGAAGATGAAATCCGCGCCCTGATCGCCAAGGCAACCACCCTGCAGGTGATCTTCGCCAACCAGAATGGCCCCCGCCCCAAGCTGCCCTATATCACTGTTCGGGTCGATACGGCGCCGCGCGCGCCGCTGCTGGAAGCAGACCTGAGCGATGACGGGAATCAGACCTATGCCGCCCACCGGGACGCCACCGTCGAATTGCAGTGCTTCGGAGATGGATCCTTCGATGCGCTTGACGACCTGTCCCAGCGCCTGAAGGGCCCATACATGGTCGCGGCGGGGTACGCGGCCAACATTGCTGTCTACGCCACCGACTCGGTGCAGAACATACCGGTCCTGCGCGATGGGGCTAAGTACGAGCCCCGCGCAGTGCTGGATATCGGCATCCGCTACACCAAGCAGCACGACGAAGAGGTCGGGCTGATCAAGACCGTGCAGGGCGAGATGACCCTGCAGGACCACGGCACAGACCTGGTCGACACATTCGACGCCACCAGCGCCACCTGAGCGCCCGGCATCTGCACCACGCCCTCCCGCGCCGCCAGGCGTTCGTTTCCATGCCCAGGAGCAACCTGCAATGGCATCCATTGACCGTATCGCCAAGGTCGAGATTTCGCTGGCGACCACCTCGATCAACCAGCAGTCTTTCAGCGACCTGCTGTTCCTCGCCCCGCTGCCGGCGTCGGCCGACCGCGTGTTCCTGGTCACGTCCGCCGACGAGCTGCTGGACCATGGCGTCGCACTGACCGATCCCCTGTACAAGGCCGTACAGACTGTGTTCCAGCAGGATCGGGCGATCGATCAGGTGTACGTCGGCCGCCGCACGGTGGACGAAGACGGCGACCCGACCGAGACCATCACCGAAGCCCTGGTGGCGATCCGGGCCGCCCATTCCGGGTGGTATGGCCTGATCCAGCTGTCGCGCGTTGCGGCCGAAATCATGGAAGCCGCCGCCTGGGTGGAGGCAAACGACAAGCTGCAGCTGGCCAGCAGCGGCGACGCCGGCATCATCACCGCCGGCGACGCGGATATCGCGAGCCAGCTTAAGGCCCTGAACTACAACCGCACGGCGCTGTGGTATCACGCCAGCGCCGGCACGGAGTGGGTGGAAGCCGCCCTCGCCGCCAATCGCTTCACCTATGACCCCGGTGCCGAGACTTGGGCGAACGTGCGGCTGAGTGGAGTGCAGACTGACCCGCTGACCGAGGGGCAGTCGCAGATCGTGCGCAGCAAGAACGCCAACACCTACGAACAGTTCCGCAATCTGGGTCTGAGCCAGTACGGGACCGTCGCCAGCGGCGAGTGGATCGACATCATCCGCTTCCGCGACTGGCTCAAGGATCGCGTGCAGACCGGCATCGTGGACGTGCTGGCGAAGGCAGACGGCAAGATTCCGTACACGAGCGCGGGCATCCAGGTGATCGTGACCGCGCTGCGCGCTGCACTGGACGCAGGTGTCACCGCCGGCGGCATCGCACCGCGCGAAACCGACGCCAACGACAACGTGCTGGAGTCGTACCGGATTACCTACCCCGGCCTGGCCGAGATTGCCGACAGTGTGAAGTCGCAGCGGCTGCTGGAGGGCATCAAGTTCTCCGCGCGTCTGGCCGGCGCGATCCACACGGCCGAGATTACCGGCACCCTCTCCTACAGCATCTAAGGACCTCGAACATGGGCTCCAAGACCTACGATTCCTCGCAGGTGATCATCACCTTCGGGCCACACATCATCACCGGCTACGCCGAGGATACCTTCATCTCGGTGGAAGAGATGGGGGATGGCATCACCTCGGTGGTGGGTGCCAACGGAGAGAAAGGCCGTTCGATGTCGCAGAACCGGTCCCTGCAGATCACGCTGACTCTGCTCCAGACCAGCAAGAGCAACGATGCGCTGTCTGCCGCCGCCGACTTCGACCGGGCTTCGCACGGGCAGGGCGCGCTCCCGCTGGCCATTACCGATCTCACCGGTCGGACCCTGATCGCCGACCCCGGAGCGTGGATCGTGAAGAAGCCGAACGCCGGTTTCGGCGCGACCATCGGCAATCGCGAATGGACCATTGAAACGTCCAACGAGGCGACCTACCACGTCGGAGGCGCACGCTGATGGCCAAGAAGGAAGTGAAGATCGGGCAGACGACGTTCTACCTGACGACCTTTGCACCGCGCGACCAGCTGCGGATCTTCGGCGACCTGCAGAAGGAGCTGCTTCCCGCGGTGGGAACCCTGCTCACGGCTGCAGCCGGCAGGACCGACGAGGACGACGGCGAACTCGATGAAGCGGTGCTGCTCGGGGCAATCCGGTCGTTTTCTGGATCGCTGGACGGCAAGGGCCTCGACACGTGGTGCAGCCGACTCATCGATGCCGAGCGGGTCGCATATGAGAAGGCCGGGCGCGACGCACGAAAGCTGACCCAGAGCCAGATGGACGACGCGTTCGCTGACTTCGGGGAGATCCTGGAACTGCTCTTCGAGATCATCAAGCTGAACTTCGCCGGCCCTTTGGGGCGATGGCTCGGCCTCTTTGGGTCGGGCCTCGGGGAGAAGCTGGGCGGGTTGCTGGACGGTTCGAACCCGAGCTCGAACGGGAGTTCCTGATCTTCAGGCCGGTGATGGCCGGCGTCGTCTCCATGACCGAGATCAACCAGGGAACGGTTGATCTCATGGACCTGATCAAGCTCAACGCCTTGCTGGATGCCCGCGAGGCGTCTGAGGCGTCGGGCAAGAAGCCGAAAGGGAAGTAACCATGGCCTTGCGCGAACTGGTCACCGTCCTGCGCTATGAGCTGCGGGAGGGCAACCTCAAGAAGTATGTCGACGGCTACCGTCGGGCGGAGAAGGCGGTCAACACTGCCGCCAAGGCTGCCAACGACCAGCTGAAGCGCGGTGTGCAGGTCGCCAATCGCGAGCTGGCCAGCATGAACCGCACTGGCAACCAGTTGACCCGCACCATGGGCCGGCTGACCCGTGAAGCCCGGGAGTTCGGGATTGGCTTGCGGCAGGGGGCGCGCCAGGGATACGGCGAGGTCCTGCGGCAGATGGATCGGGTGGAGGCAAAGCAGCGGCGTCTCAATCGCGAAGCAAGGTCTTCGCGCAGCCGCTCGGTGGGCGCCGACTTCGGAAGCGTCGGGGGCATGATCCAGGGCCTGATCGGCTTGGCCACGGGCAAGGCATTCGCCGACGCATCGGACGAATGGGCTGGCGCGAACGCACGGATTGGCCTGCAAACGCCTGACGACTACACGCGCAACCGATCTCGTGACTATCTGTTCCGGACCGCGCAGAGGACGGGGCAGATGTTCCCCTCCCTGTCGGATACATTCGTCTCGATGGCCAGAGGACGCGAATCCCTCGGCTTGAGCAATGATCAGACGCTGCTGCTATCGAGCAACGTCAGCAAGCTGATGACCCTCGGTGGTGGGTCCGCAGCGTCCCAAGACGCGGCGCTCGTACAGTTCGGCCAGGCGATGAACGCCGGAGTTCTGCGCGGTGAAGAGCTGAACTCGATCCTCGAGCAGGCGCCGCGTCTGGCCAAGGCTATTGCGGACGCCCTTGGCACCAGTGTTGGGAATCTCCGACAGCTTGGGCAGGACGGCAAGATCACCTCCAAGGCGATCGCAGACGGTCTGTTGCGCCAGACTCAGCAGATCGACAGCGAGTTCGAGCGTCTGCCCATGACCTTCTCCAGGTCCATGACGCAGATTCGCAACAGCTTCATGCGGCGTGCGGGAGAGATGAACCAGCAGTACCGACTGGCTGACCGGTTCAATGTCATTGCCCAGGCGGTTATCGAGAACATGGGCAAGATTGGTGCCGCTCTGGCAGCGATAGCCGGAAGCTACGCTGCGGTGAAGGTGTTCCGGGCGCTTGGAACCGTGCTCGGTTTCCTGCAGCGGACGGGCAGGGTCGCAATCCTGTTCTTCTCGCGGTTGGCTAGCGGGCGAACGGCACAGGCCTTCGCGAAGCTGGGAACTGTGGGCCTGCGCTTCCTGCGGGTCATTCGGTCGATCACCACTGCGATGGCGGCGATCGGATCTATCGGTGCCGGCCCGGTTCTCATTGTGGTCGCGGCCATCGCAGCCGCAGCCGCGGCCATCTACAAGTACTGGCAACCCATCAGCGCGTTCTTGATCGGTGTGTGGGAGGGGTTCGCTTCGGTCATCGGTCCCGCGATGCAGGAGCTCGTCGCAGCTTTCCAGCCTCTCGCGCCTGTGTTTGCGGAGCTGGCGGTGCTGCTCGGCCGGGTCTGGCGGTGGTTCATGGAACTGCTTGCTCCGGTGATCGCCACGCAGCAGGAGCTAGACAACGCGACAGCGAACGGAAGGGTGTTCGGCCAGGTGCTGGCATTGAACCTCAGGCTCGTGATCGGCCTGGTAACCATGCTGGTACGCGCGTTCGCCGCCGTGAGCCAGGCGGCGCTCTCGGTGCGAACGATGGTCGCTCAGGCCTGGAATGCCATTGTCGGCACCTTCCAGCGCGGCTGGGCCGCTCTTACCGGAGCGATCCCCAGCTGGGCAAAGACGGGCCTGAACATGGCAGCAAGCACGGTCGGCATGTTCGGCGCGATATCGCCAGGCTCTGTAGTGAACGCTGGTCGAAGCGCCCAGAACGTCTCGAACACCAACAACGCTACGGTCAACGTCACTGCCCCGCCCGGAGCTAACCCCGCCGCCTATGGCGCAGCCGCACAGCGCGGCACCAGCAAGGCCATGACCGGCTTCCAGTACCAGCTGCCGACGCCGGTCGAGAGCTTCTAAATCACTCGGCGCGCGCCATGGCTTTGGCCGTGGCCGTGCCCGCAACATGAGGCCAGACGGCGCATGGAATTCTTCCAAGGTTTCACTGTCACCTGGGCGGCAGAAGGTCCGGTCGCGGACTTGTCCGAACAGGCTGTTCGGACCGGATGGGGCTTCATTGGCCAGGTGCCGCCAGCAGTCGAGCAGTTCAACGCAGTGCACCGCGGCGACGGGCTGCGACAGCAGTGGCTGTTCAATCAGGTCAAGGGCGTCACTGACGCCGCTGGTCTGACGCTCACCAGCGGCGATACCGATACCCTGCAGGAAGCGCTTGCCTACCAGATCTGGAAGGGTGGGGAAGCGGCGGTGCCGAAGTCAATCACGTCTGCGTCGGGCAACGACGCGGGCCCGGATGGGCACACGCATGCGCTGGACAACACCGGCGTGAACTCGGGTACATACGGGACATCAAGCGCGGTCGGCCGCTTCCAGGTGGATCAGAAGGGGCGCATTACCGGTGCCGAGCAGGTGGACATCAGCCTGCCGAATCTATCCGGCGTGTTGCCGGTGGGGAAAGGCGGGACCGGAGCCACGGCAGCTCCTCAGGCGCGAAGCAACCTCGGAATGGCCCCGTTCATGGCCCTGGCCGATTCGCTCCTTGCCGCGAGCGGCTTTGTCGAGCTGGTAAACGATGCCGGCAACTTCCGCCTCATCATCCAGTGGGGCGAAGCCACCGTGCCCGCCGACTCCTCCCTCAGGGTGGAGTGGCCGAAGGTTTTCCCGAATGCCTGTCTGAACGCGTTCTCCTGCCTCGGCTTCATCTTCAGCACGACTGGAGATGCTGGCTGTTCCATCCGCGACCTCGATGCAGCGGGTGGCACGCTTCTGCAGGGCACTGCCACCCCCGGCATCGTCCGGTACTTCGCAATCGGATACTGACCATGGCGCTGACTGCACTGACCTTCAGCTCGGTGTTCGGCACTCGTGCGGCCGTCGGCGCACTGGAGTTGGATGCTCTCATCAGCGAGGACACGGTGCTGGATAGCTATGCGACCGTCTACCCCGTCGAGGATGGCAGCACCATCACCGACAACGTGTCGAATGATGCCGAGAAGCTGTCGCTGTCGGGCATGGTGACCTCGGCGCAGATCACGGTCTTCGGCGCCAACGGCTGGCAGAAGCTGGTCCAGGCAAAAGACGTTCTGAGACGACTTCATGAGGCCCGCGAGCTGGTCACGATCAGCACCGGCATGGATACCTACACAGAGATGGTCATGGAGCGTTGCCGTATCGGCCGCACGAACGAAGGAGACCACTTCTCCATCGACTGCGACTTCCGGAAGATCGTCAAGGCCCAGCTGAAGACGGAAACCGTGCCTGAGGACAAAGCGGCGCCCAAGGCCAAGGGCAAGGCCGGATCGACACGTACCAGCGGGGGAAAGGCTAGCACGCAAGACCTGAGTGAGAAGCAGCAGCAGGCGGCCACCGAGTACGTGAACAGAACTCTTGGCATTGGCGGAGACGGAATCTCTCCAGGGGTGCAGTGATGTTCCAGATCGAAACCATCGACGCCAATGACCAACTGCTGGAAGTGGAACTGGATGGGGAAACGTACTTTGTTCGACTCGGCTGGAATAGCGAGGCCGAGCAGTGGGCAATGGAAGTCCAGAACTACAACCAGGAGACCCTGGTGGCCGGCATCGTGGTTGTGCCGAACGTTCCGCTACTCGCTCGGTTTCACTACCTCGCGCTACCGCCTGGAGAGCTGATGGCATTGGTGCTGGGCGACACGGCCGGAATTCCCCGTGATGGATTCCGGAAGGGCTTGGCCAGCCTCATCTACATTCCCGCTGCGGAGATCGCCTGATGCCACGGTTCCGCCGCACCTATCGCCTGGTCGTTGGACCTCCAGGCGGGCAGGGCACAACCATCCTGCCGCCGATGCAGATCCAGTTCGACGTGCAGAAGGATGCTGAAGAAGATCCTAACGTGCACTCGATCCGGATCTATAACCTCGCTCCGTCTACGCGGAAAGCTCTGGAGAAGCCTGACCTTCGCGCCTATCTCTACGCGGGCTACGAGGAGGAGAGTGGAGCTATCCTGCTGGCGGCTGGCACGGTGGTCGATGCCTTCACTCGCTTCGATTCGGCCGATGTGGTCACCGAGCTTGCGATCGCCGATGGGTATGGCGAGCTTCGCGACAGCGCGGTGAGCCTGAGTTATGGCGCAGGATCAACGTCGGCCACGATCATCCAGGACGTGGCAGGAAAGATGGGATTGGTCCTGAACATGCCTCGGTCTCTGACGCCGAGGACGTGGGAGCACGGCTTCAGCTTCTACGGTCCTGCTCGTGCCGCGCTGCACAAGCTATGCAAGGGTGCTGGTCTGGAATGGTCAATCCAGAACCAGACCCTGCAGGTAGTGGCCACCAAGGGTGTGACCGAGCGCAGCGTGGTCGTGCTGAACGCTGCATCCGGACTGATCGGTTCACCGGAGCGTGTGCGCGAGGCCAGCCGAGAGAAGGACGCCGGCGGTGGAAAGACTGTCCGATCCGAGCGGCAGCGTCGAGACGGCTGGCGCGTCCGGTCACTGCTGCTTCCCTGGTTGAATCCGGGCGACCGGGTGCGCATGGACAGCCGGCAGGTTAAGGGGATCTGGCGCGTCGAATCAGTCTCGCACAGTGGCGACTATCACGGCGGTGACTGGACAACCGACCTGCATATCGTGGAGGTGTCATGAGTCAGGCATCCGACCTTCGGCGGCTGATCGCCACCGAGCTGGCAGAGGTACACACATGCCTGCCCGGCAAGATCGTGAGCTTCGACGGGCATGCTGCTGTCGTTGCGCCCGCGCTCAGCAAGGCACTGTCCTCAGGCGAGGCGCTGGCGGCGCCCAGCATTGTGAGTGTTCCCGTGCACTTTCCGCGCGGAATGGCTGGCCAGGCAACCATCTCGGTGCCGCTGGCGGCTGGCGATGACGTGACGCTCCATTTCTCCGAGCGGGCGCTGGAGAACTGGCTCTCCGGGACGGACGGAGAGCCGGGAGATCCCAGGATGTTCGATCTCAGCGACGCGTTCGCGACGCCAGTCTGTCGGCCTGGGGTGCAGCAGGTCGACACCGAGAACCTGGTGGTCCAGTTCGGCTCGGCCAGCATCACCATATCGCCCGCAGGCGATATCACCATCACGGCAAGCGGTGCAGCGAGCATTTCTGCTCCAGCGGGCCTGACCATCGATGCCGACGTTCTGCTCAGAGGGAAGCTGGACGCTACGGGCGATGTCACCGCAGACGGCGTGAGCCTGATCGAGCACATCACGACCGGCGTCACGCCGGGCACTGGTACTTCTGGGAAGCCGCAGAAATGAGTTTGGACCTCAAGCTTAATGCGGTGCACGACCTTGCCGTGGACGGCACCAACGTGGTGCTCGTGGACGGCGCCTCCCGGGTACGACAGCAGATCAAGGTCACCCTGATGACGTGGTTCGGGGAGTACTTCCTGGACGTGACGTTCGGCGTCCCCTACCTGGAATCCATTCTGGTCAAGCGGCCCAACCGCAGCGAGATCGAGGCGGTGCTCCGACAGCGGATAAACGACGTTCCCGGCGTGACAGGGGTAGCCAGCATGCAGTTGAACATCGATCGCGAGCGCAGGCGGCTGGAGGTGAGCTTCCAGGCCAACACACACGAAGGCCTCATCGCCGACACCATCACACTGGAGTAGCACATGGCCGAATTCGGCGTGACCCCGGCCGGGTTCATCCGCAAGCGTCTGGCGGATATCCGGCCCGAAATCATTGCGGCGCTGCGGAACAACTTGCAGGCGGCCGGACTCTCCGGCGACATCGAGACGCGACCCGACTCGGTGATGGGGATTCTGATCGATACGTTCGCCGAGCGCGAGGCGGCCCTCTGGGAACTGTCCGAGGGGATATATGGCGCAACCTACCCGAGCTCAGCGAGCGGCGCGAACTTGGACAACGCGGTATCCCTGACCGGGGCTGAGCGAGAGAGCGCCACCCCCTCGCGTGGGTACGTGGTGCTGTATGGGGAGGGAGGCACTGTGGTTCCGGCCGGCAGTCGTATCCGGAGTGCGGCCAGCGGCGAGCAGTGGGGTCTGGCGCAGGAGGGTAGGATCACCAGGTCCAACACCGCCGACGCTACGGTCAGCTTGAGCGGCCCGCCTGTTGCGCAGGCCTACACGGTCTACATCGACGGCGTCGGGTACACCTACAACGCGGCGGCCGGGGCCACCGAGGCACAGATCCTCAACGGACTGGCCATGGCCATCACCGATTCCACCGTTGCGACGTCGGTGGATGGAGCACAGCTGCGGCTGATGGCCGCTGATGGAACAGGATTTCCTCTCGGCTTCACGCCGAATCTGAGAGTGGGCATCCTGGGCAGTCCTGCCTTGGCTGAGACGCTTCAGCCCTCAACGTTGGGAGCTGATCCGGGAACGCTGACTGTGATCGACACAGCGGTAGCCGGATGGGCGTCGGTAAACAACCCGTCGCCGGCTGCAGCAGGGGCTCCAGCGGAAAGCGATTCCTCTCTGCGCAATCGGTATGGGAAAGGCTTGTACCGGATGGGAGGGGCGACCCTACCGGCAATCGCTGCACGGGTGCGTGCAGACGCCGCCGGCGTTACCAATGTCGTCGCATATGAGAACACCAGCGACTACGCGGACATGGCAGGAAGGCCGCCGCACTCGGTGCACGTCATCGTGGAGGGTGGACTGGACCTTGAGATTGCTGAGGCGATCCGAGATTCCAAGGCGGCCGGAATCGCTACACATGGCGCGTTCGCTGTCCCGGTGGAGACCGCTTCCGGACTGCAAGCCGTCATTCGGTTCGACCGACCTGTGCCGGTCTACGTATGGATCAAGGCATCTATCACCCTGCTTGATCCGCAGGAACAAGCGTTCCCGGACGCAGGCTTGAACGACATCGCCGCTGGCCTGGCCGCCTTTGGCGGGCAGCTGAGCATCGGAGACGACGTGGTGTGGCAGTCGTTCTATCGTCCCGTCTACGGCGTACCTGGAGTGGCCTACGCGACGTTGCTGTTTGCCACGTCGTCCAGTCCGGCAGTTCAGCCGGCGCCCGGCGCATATAAGGCCGAGAACATCACGATTCAGCCGCAGCAGCGGGCGATGTTTGACCCCTCGCGCATTGAGGTGACCTGATGGACCTTCAGCAGGACCATGGTTCCATCGCGTGGTCGAACTGGACGGCACAGTTCCAACAGTCACAGCGGCTGCGCTCGCTGGTGCTGGCGCTGGTCCAGCCGATGACAACGCTGCAAGGAGCGCTCAGGCAGCTGCGGGACGACCGGTGGCTGGATACGGCCGTGGGGAGGCAGCTGGATGGCCTGGGCGAGCTGTTGGACCGGCCGAGGCAGATCAGCAACACGCGAGCCATCTGGCACTTTGGCTTCCAGGGACAGCCGAACATTGGTGGCTTCGGCGAGTTTCCAATGTACCGGAGCGGCTCGGGACTCTACACCGGTGGTTCGACGCTGGATGACGAAAACTACAGGCGTTTGCTGCGCTGGAAGGTGCTGGTAGACAGCGGCTTCGGTACTGCGCCGCAGATCGAAGCTGCACTGAGGGTCTTGTTCGACGTGGCGCGGATCGCAGTGGAAGACATCGGGACCGCGCGTATCCGCATCCACATCGGTCGTAAGCCTACTGAGGACGACTTCTTCCTCGGCAACGTTGGGCAATGGGTTCCATCTGCCGCGGGCGTCGCCCTGGAGTTTCGGACCTATGAACCGGACGAACCCTTCGAGTTCGAGCCCGGCAACAACCTGCAGCTGCTGATCGGCAGCGACGGCGCGCCTTTGCTGGGGCGCGACGGCTATCAACTCATCGGAAAGGGGTAACACCGTGGCAGAGAAAGAACTCAGCCAGTACCAGGAAATCGAGGTGATCGGTGCAGGAACGAAGCTGGCTGTCCTCGAGGGAGGCATGAATGCTCAGGCATCGGCCGCCGTGCTGGGCGGATTCGTGGATGGCCAGATCAACGCATCTGGCTTGCCTGCTGACGTAGAGGCCCTGAAGGTCGGGCAGTCGACCAGCTCGATCTACAAGGCCACGCTGGCCGAGCTGGAGGCAACTCCGGGCAGCTACGTCGGTCAGGGTGGGTTCGTTCCGCTCACCGGACAGTACAGCTGGGATGGCACGCAGTGGGTCAAGATCGCAGATGACATCCTGGTCAACAAAGCGGACAAGCTACCGACGCGCTTCGGCATCGCCAATGCCAACAGGGATGTCGGCGATGCGCTGACGCAGGTCGAAGTCACCGAGCGCATGGTGACGCAGGTCTTGCACAATGCGACCTTCGCCCCTGTCGGGAACCGAGCGGTCTACTCGGCGGCGGAAGCGGCCAATGGGCTGCCGGTCAACGCATACCGCTTCTGGATGAGCAACGTGCCGCTGCTCGGTGACATCACGCTGCAGGTGTACTCACGGGTACAGGCCGGAAGCACGTCTGCGTACCCGCCTACTGCCAACGACACTCTCTTGGCGGAGGTGACCGTCAATGGTGCAGACCTGGCGATCGGTAATGGTTACCAGTACGTGGAGTTCAGGCTTCCGCACGATGTGACGACGACCGGGTCCGATCTTCTGGTCTGGAAGCTGAGCGCCGCTGGCGGTCTGTCCATCGGCATCCGCAACGACGCGCCATCATTGACGCAGTTCCGGCGCGGCTGGTTCGGCAACGCTGGCGGCGCGAGTCAGAACGTTGGAGCGCCCAACCGGCTGGCCTTTGAGGCGTTCCACCGTGAGGTGGACAGCGCTCTATCTCCGCAGATCAACGCGCTGGAGAGCCAAGCCGTTGTGGTTGATCGCAGCTTCACGCGTGAATTCTCGGCAGAAGCGTCGCACGAACCGAACGGCCAGACTTATGGTCAGGAGGGTGGCCATTACGCGTGGACCTTCGGTGCACAGGCCGGTGCCGGACAGGACATCGCCGCCGGATCATCGATCGACACCTTGGCCCTGATGGTGGAATTGGCCAGCAACGTTGCCAGTCTGCGGCTGCGTGTGTGGTCGCGTCCGACCAATCCTGCAACGGCTGGCACCTACCCGGCGAGCGACGGGACAGCCAGGCTGCTCTACAGCGGCATCAAAACCGTGGCGGAGCTGGGCCTGGAGGCTGTCTCGGGAACCTGGCAGGATCTGCGGTTCCCGTTCCCGGCCATCCAGACGACCGACGGGCAGACGTACCTGTTCGAGCTGTGGGGATACACCGCGGCTGCCGCCAACGTCGGCATCGGCATTACCCGTGCGGCGGACAGCGGCTACAACCAGCAGCAGCGTGGCTGGTATCGGGGTTCGTCGGCGATCGCGGCCGGCTCGGCCCTTGCCTGGAGGTTGGGCGGCGATGTGTTCCGGCTCGCTTCCGATGATTCGGGCGACCTCGGCGTGCACCTGCTGGACGCCTATGACCTCCAGATCGATGTCTCGGGTCTGTCCGTGTACGTGAACGGAAGCGGCTACGGGGACGGTCGGAAGGTCAGCGTCAATGCGGCGCTGACGGTCACAGCTGCAGCGACTGGCACGGAAAACAAGGAGGACTACAGCCTCATCTATGACCTCGACACGGTGTTTCCGAGCATCGCGGGCGCGTGGCTGGGTCGTCGGCACATCAGCGGCGTTTCCGCCGCCCGCAGCGATACAGGGACCGCGCTGACGTTGGGTACGGACTTCGCCTACCACGTCAACGGAAAGCTGCGTGGCCTGGTCGACGTCGCCGCCTTCAACGTGGACGTGACCTACAGCTACAAGAGGGAGCGCTACGACCTGATCCAGATGGACCCGCAGACGCAGGCCGTGACGGTCAAGGCCGGACCGGAGCGTGACTTCGACGCTGTCGAGTACCTGCCCACGCCGGATGAGGGCAGGGCGGTGATCGGATATCTGCACGTGGTGGGCAACACAGCAACGGCCATTAATGCGTCGAAGTTCCTGGGCGGCGTGGTGCGGCGAGGGAGCGAGGACGACTGGCAGCAGCTGTTGATGCACAACCGTTCCTGCATGCGGCGCTTGCTGGGCAAGGTTGCGCGCGGCGAGGCCATCACCGTTGCCAGCTACGGGGATTCCATCGTGGCCGTGCAGCTGGGCACCCCGCCGTACACCGCCAACGGCACCACCCGCGACCGGCCGGAAAACTACCTCATCAGCATGCCGGCGGACACCGTGGCGGCGCTGCCGAAGTACGATTTCGGCGATGGCGCAGGACAGGTCCACGTCAAGATCAGCGCCCCCTGGTCGCTGATCGCTGCGCTGGAGCAGGCAAGCGGACAGCCGGCCGTATACCTGAACTTCGGCCGCGGCGGCACCACCTCCGCCAACAGCCTGGACAATGGCCTGTGGCCGGCCAGGTTGCAGCCGGTGTTGGATTCCGGTGCGGACGTGCTGCTGCTGCACTTCGGCATGAACGAGCTGGGGCAGGCCACCACCTTGGCCAACATCAAGAGCATCGCCAGCCAGGCCAAGGCGGTCGGCATGGATGTCATCGTCATGTCGGTCCCGAGGCGAAATGCTGTGGACGGTGGCGCGCTGGCGGGCTGGAACTACACCAACAGGGCTCTGTGGCGCGCCGCGGTGGAGGTGGGTGCGGCGTATGCGCCGCAGCACTGGATCGTCATGGACGAGCAGCTGGGTGGCATGGGCGCCAGCCCGGATTCGCTGGGAGCGGCCGCGCTGTTCAACCACCCCGGCCCGGCAGAATTCGCACGGTACGGTCAGGTGCTGGTGCAGTCGGTTCTGGGGTGAGCGGGCAGGGGAGAGCTTGCCTCGCCCATCTCACTCGACCTGCTGCAGCAGGTCCTCGCGGTTGTTCCTGGGCGTGTTGACCGCCCGGCTGACCCGGTACGCCTCCATGGATGGGGGGTCGCTGGCCAGTAGCATCGCCATTGCATCGTCGGGGCTGGCTGCCATCCACTCATCGATCTGGCTGGCCAGCAGCCATACCGGCATGCGGTCGTGGATGTCGGCCGACACGCCGCTGCTGTCCCCGGTGATGACCGTGAAGGTTCCCAGGTTGCCGTCGGGCAGCAGCGGGCTGCTGTCCTCCCACAGGCCGGCAGCCAGCAGCGGCTCGGCCGCGTGGATGAACCATGGATCCTTCTTCCCGTCGATCGGGCTGACCGACCACTCGTAGTAGCCGGCCATCGGGATGACGCATCGGCGCTTCTTGAACGCCGTCCGGAAGGCAGGCTTGGTGGCCACGGTCTCGATGCGGGCGTTGATGGTCGAGCCCTGCAGGCCCTTGGCCTTCGCCCAGAACGGCAGCAGGCCCCACGCCAGACGGGTGACCTGCCGGCCTTCGCCGCGGTCCAGGATCACCGACGCCCGCTGTGTCGGGGCGAGGTTGTAGCTTGGCTGGATCTCGACCAGGCCCGGGGCAAGGTCAGCCAGCTCGGCCTGTCCGAAGTTGACGACGGGGAGCTGGACGAATCGGCCGCACATGGCCGGAGCGTAGCCCGGCCGGCCGTGGCGCAAATGTGTAGAGCTGATCTATTCAGACCGTTATGCTTGCGTAACGCATTGATAATAAACCGAAAATCGTCAAGAAGGGTGTTGACCAATCGAGCGTGCGCTGCCTATTGTCAGATCTCCCGAACCAATGAGGTGGTCCATGAACGTCCATACCTATGCAGCCTCCAGCCGCACCGAGATCGACGGCCTGCTTGCTGATGCACACGCAGAGGCAAAGACCTACTTCGATATCGAACAGTGGGCGCTTCGGTCAGTTCCGGATCCTGAGTTGCGTCGCTACTGCATGGAAAGAGCGGAGCAGCTGCTCGCGAAATAGTTCAGCTGGTCAAATGGTTCAGCCAAGTGGCCGGCGCGTTCGCAGGATCTTCGACGACAAGCGGCGCCCGTTCTACGAGCACCAGCTGGCAGCGTAAGTAGCCAAAACGGGGCCAGGCGAGCGACAAAGTCGCGCGGGCCGCTAGTACGCGATTGTCGGGCATATCGGCCGCGACCGGCCCTGCGCGAGCGCAAAGTGGATGATCGCTGACGGTCAGGAGCTTTCCCGCGGAGTCCATCACAGTCCATAGGTGTCCGTGGAAGTCCGGGCAGACACTAAAAGTTTAGCTAAACTACTGATTCGACTTGCATGAAAGGCTTGACGGGAAGCAAATACCCCAATATCTTGTGTTCACGGCTTCGGAACAGCCGTTGAGCGGCGGGGCATCCCCGCCTTCATTTTGGAAAGGAATTCAACCTAGTGGTTGACATTGTTCATGGAATGTGGTGAAATGATATCGCTGGATTGTCCAGCGAAGTGGAAGGGTTCCCATGTACATGTTCGAGGCACGTATCGGTTCGCAGGGAGGGGCAAGCCATGTTGACTGAATTCGGCAAGGCGCTCCGGAAGCTGCGGATAGATTTCAGCCTCACGCTTGGTGGGCTTGGGGAGCTGCTCGGGGTGAGTGCTGCGTTCCTGTCCGCTGTGGAAACGGGCCGCAAACCAGTCCCGTCGGCGCTTCTACCGAAGCTGCAGAGTCATCTGCGTCTCGGCGAAGCGGCAATGCGGGATTTGGAAGTCGCGGCAGCTAAACAGATGAACGAGGTGGTTGTGGGGCTTGGCAACCACAGAAGTGATAGAGCGAAGGAGCTAGCTGTGGCCTTTGCTCGGAGATTCGACACCATGGACGCTGAGGAGGTGGAGAAGATGTTGGCCCAACTGGAAAAGCTCAAATGAAAGGATAAAGGCAGATGAGTGGCTATTGCTTCCAAGTGCCGCCGTTGAGTACGGACAAGATCACCGCCAAGGCTGATGTTTTCCGCAAAGCTCTCGGGGTAGAAACCGACAGGTTTCCCTTGATTGAAGTCGTTGAGTACGCGATCCCGTCTCTGTGGGAAGCCTTCTCGCTTCAGATTCGCGAGAAGTCAGAGATGGGTAGCGCACACGGACTGACGTTCCCGGAAACGGCCGAAATCTGGTTGCGGGAAGATGTGTACGAGGGCTTTCTTGCTGATCAACCTCGTGATCGATTTACCGTCGCTCACGAGTTGGGTCACCTGCTATTGCATAACGGTGTGAGCTTGGCCAGGAGCATGAAGAAGCCGAGCGAGCTCAAGCCATATGAGAACTCGGAGTGGCAGGCCAACACCTTTGCCGGTGCGCTTCTCATCCCGACGGCGACTGCGCAGCGCCTAGGAGATGAGTGGGAGGTGGCGGAAGCATGCGGTGTTAGCTTCGACGCGGCGCGAGTTCGACTTGCAGCTCTCCGACAGCGGGGGAAGCTGAAGTAAAAAAAACGCGAACCAATGGATGGTCCGCGCGTGTGTTCGGTGGGCTTGGAGCCACCACCAATTTCTTGCTTGACTCGACTAGCCGGGGATTCTAACTACATCCGGACCGTCTGGCAAGAATCAAATCTGGCCCCAGAAGGAGGTGTGACATGCCCGATGGAAATTCATCCGGCCCCAAAGGGGTTCCGATGGGTCTACTGCCGCTATCGCCGAGTGCATAACTCGGAACGCGTGCTGGACGCCCACGACTACGGCTATGAAGCCTGGCGCTTCCTGGTCCGTTGCTAAGGAACCTGAGTAGTTAGGACCCTGAGAGGGGAGGCGGTGTACCGCCTCCCCGATAGCTCTGTGCTGCCTGGGTCAGCTGAATTAAGCGTTTATCAACCTGTCGCAGCGCCTGCGACGGCCGGTCGTATCCTTCCGGCCATGCATTCCTCGCACGGCTTCCGCACCGCCCCAATTCCCTCTGGCTGGGTCCAGACCGGTGAGCGCTGGGCGCTCTGGTACAACGGCCGGGAGACAGACGGCGTTGCTCCCGATGGTGGTGCCGGCGTGCGCCTGTGGATGGAAGGTCAGAAGATGTGGCAGGTGAAGGAAGTGCGTGCAACGAGCGTCCGGCAGGCGAAGCGGTACGCCGAGCGCTGGTGCGCGGCCAGGCTCTATCCCGATCTGCCTTTACGCGAGGCCGTCGCCCGTCTGACCGACAGCACGCGGATCCAACTACCGCCGCCACTGCCAGGCCTGCCGCCTACGCGCGAGCAGCAGCAGGCGCGCCGCCTGGCTGAGTCTGGGGCGCTGGATCTGACACGGATCAAGGAAGCGTTGGAGCCGCGCAAGCCGCCGGCAGCGATCAAGCCCAGGGCGAGAGATCCTCAGAAGGCGCGGGTGAGGGCGGCGCTGCAGCAGCTGCGGCGCGGGGTCTGATTCCTCAGCCTGTCCGCAACTGCACGACGTTCCCATCGCGCAGGCCATCGAGGTAATCGGCCCAGACCTGCATCATCCTCACACGCTCCTGCAGGTGCGATGTGCGGTTGTAGGCCCGGCCGTTTGGATCCTTCACCGCGTGAGCAAGCTGGTGCTCGATGATGTCCGGGCGGAAGTGCAGGACCTCGTCCAGAATGGTGCGAGCCGTAGCGCGGAAGCCGTGGCCGGTCATCATCGTGCGGTCGTAACCCATGTTCCGCAGCGCTGCGGTAACGGCGTTCTCCGACATCGGGCGCTTGGGATCGCGGGCGCCAGAGAAAACCCACTTGTGCCGGCCGGTGATCGGCTTGATGTCGTCCAAGATCTGCAACGCCTGCCTGGACAGCGGCACCAGGTGTGCAGCACGCATCTTCATCTTGCTGGCGGGGATAGTCCACACGGCCGCGTCGAGGTCGAATTCCTCCCATTCCGCGTGCCGCAATTCGCCGGGACGCAGGAACACCAGCGGTGCCAACCGCAGAGCCGAGCGGGTGATGGCGGAGCCGCTGTATGCCTCGATGGAACGCAGCAGGCCACCCAGCTGCCCGGGGTCGGTAATCGCGGCGTGGTGGGCCTCCTTCGGCGGCGCGAGCGCTCCCTTCAGGTCGGCAACCGGGTTTCGCTCCGCGCGGCCTGTCGCCACGGCGTACCGCATGATCTGGCCGCAGTTCTGCATGATCCGGTGCGCCGATTCGATGGCGCCGCGGTCCTCGATGCGCCGGGCGACGCGGAGGAAGTCCGGCGCGGCGAGGTCAGCTACAGAACGCGACCCGATCCACGGGTACACGTCGTTCTTCATCCAGGCTTTGACCTTCTCCGCATAGCTGGGCACCCAGGGGCGCGTGGCCAGCCACTCGGTGGCGATGGTCTCGAAGCTGTCCGAGCCGAGAGCGGAGTGGGCGAGGGCGGCAGCCTTCTTCTGCGCGCCAGGATCGACGCCTCTGGCCAGTAGCCGGCGGGCTTCGTCGCGGGCCTCGCGAGCGCGGGCCAAGGACACATCCGGGTACAGGCCGATCGACAGCAGCTTCTCCTTGCCGGCGATGCGGTACTTCCAGCGCCAGCTGCGTGCGCCGGTCGGGGTGAGGTAGAGATACAGGCCGCCGCCGTCGGTGATCTTCTGCGGCTTGTTGCTGGGCTTGGCGCGCCTGATGGCTGCGTCGGTCAGAGGCATTGGGGGTATCGCTTCAGTGGGTGCGGTCGGATACCCCTTGATATACCCCCACCGTCTCACGGATTGAAACGGATTCCCCCGGTCTGCTGCGGACAATAAAAAAGCCCGGAAACCCTTGTGATGCGGGGATTTCCGGGCTTCTCCGGTCCTGGGCGGACCGCTCGTTGGTGGAGGTGGGC
>NZ_JASGBV010000099.1:0-17987 GCF_030053245.1 Stenotrophomonas sp. RS-48 | reverse complement strand
GCGGCGCAGCTCTTCGGTGAAGTGGGCGAGCAGCTCGGCTTCCCGCGCCTCCACGTGCTCCTGGCCGATGTCCTGCAGGTAGTCGGCGGCCACGCCCAGCCCGATGAAGCCGGCGATGTTCGGGGTGCCGGCCTCGAACTTGTGCGGGGCATCGTTGAACACGGTGCCCTCGAAGCTGACTTCCTTGATCATCTCGCCACCGCCGAGGAACGGCGGCATCGCGTCCAGATGCTCGCGGCGTGCCCACAGGGCGCCGGTGCCGGTCGGTCCGCACATCTTGTGGCCGGTGATGGCATAGAAGTCGCAGCCGATCGCGGCGACGTCGACCTTGCGGTGTGGCGCGGCCTGCGAACCGTCCACCACGGTGATGATGCCGCGCTTGCGCGCCTCACGGCAGATCTCGCGCACCGGGTTGACCGTGCCGAGCACATTGGACACGTGGGTGACCGCCAGCAGCTTGACCTCGGGGGTCATGGCCGCACGCAGCGCATCAAGGTCGAGCGCGCCATCCGGGGTGATCTCGGCCACGCGGATGGTGGCGCCGGTACGCTGCGCGACCAGCTGCCACGGCACGATGTTGGCGTGGTGCTCCATGCGCGAGACCAGGATTACATCACCGGACTTCAATCGCGGCAGCGCCCACGAGTATGCCACCAGGTTGATGGCGAAGGTGGTGCCGCTGCACAGCACCAGATCGCTGGGGCGCACGTTGAGGAAGCGCGCCAGTTTGTTGCGCGCACCTTCGTAGGCATCGGTGGCTTCACTGCCCAGGGCATGCACCGCGCGGCTGACGTTGGCGTTGTAGCGGCGATAGAACTCATCCACCGCGCCGATCACCTGCACCGGTTTCTGGCCGGTGTTGGCGTTGTCGAAATAGACCAGCGGCTTGCCATGCACTTCACGCATCAGCAGCGGGAAGTCGAGACGCACGCGATCCCAGTCGGGGGCGCTGGCGCGTTCTTCGATCGGGCGCGGGGTGGAGAGATTCATGCCACACCCGCCTCGGCCAGGGCCTTGTCCAGGCGGCGTGCCAGCTGCTCGCGCAGCGCGTCCGGCAGTACCTTCAGCGGCTCATGGCAGAACGCGGCACTCAGCAGCGCCTGCGCCTGTGCCTGCGGCAGGCCACGCGAGCGCAGGTAGAACAGCGCGTTCGCATCGAGCTGGCCGACGGTCGCACCGTGTGCGGCTTTCACTTCGTCGGCATCGATCACCAGCACCGGCTGGGTGTCGATCTCGGCGTCGGCCGACAGCAGCAGGTTCTTGTTGGACAGGTTCGCGTCGGTGCCGTCGGCGCCTTCGCGGATCTGGATGCCACCATGGAACACCACGCGGCTGCGGTTGGCGGCCACGCCGCGCCACAGCAGCTCGCTACGGGTATCGCGGGCGATGTGGTCGATGCCCAGGCGGGTATCGACGTGGCGGCGGCCATTGCCGAGCAGCACGCCATTGGCGGTCAGCTGCGCGTTGTCGCCTTCCAGCCGTACGTTCAGTTCATGGCGGCTGAGCGCGGCGCCCAGTTCCAGGTCTACGCGGTGATACTGCGCGTCACGGGCCAGCACCGCGTCGGTGCGCAGGATGCTGGTCTGGCGTGCACTGCCGGCCTGCACGCGCGCATGCTTGAGCACGGCATCGCGCGCAACGTGGACGTGCAGCACGGTGTTGTCCAGGTGGGCGGAGTCACCGACGCTGAAGCGGTGTTCGACCACGCCCAGGCTGGCGCCGGCACGCAGTTCGATCAGGTGGCGGTGGTGCCAGGCCAGATCGGTGTCACCGGCGACGCTGGCGAACACCAGCTGCAGCGGTGCCTCGACCTGCACGCCGTCGTCCACGCGCAGCACCGCGCCTTCATCGGCCAGGGCGGCATTCAGGCGGGCGAACACTTCGTCGCTGCGCTCGTAGCGGCGGCCGAGGAAACGCGCGGCATCCTCACCGGCGGCCAGCGCCGAGGACAGCGGTTCCAGCTGCACGCCGGCCGGCAGGCCGTGGGTGTCGCTCAGTGCGTCGCTGAGGCGGCCGTTGACGAACACCAGGCGCGGCGCGGGGATGTCTTCCAGCACGGCCACATCCAGCACCGGCGGCGACAGCGGCGCGGCGGCGAAGGCACGGCGCTCCAGCTGGCGCAGCGAGGTGTACTTCCAGGCTTCGTTGCGGGCGGCCGGCAGGCCATCACGCAGGGCCGCATCCAGCACTTCGCGGCGCGCATCGCTGCCGCAGAAGGCCTGGGCCATGGAATCAAGCAGGGCGCTCATCAGACCGCCGCCTCGGGCACGACCCGGTCCTTCAGGAAGTCATAGCCGTGCGCTTCCAGTTCCAGCGCCAGTTCCGGGCCACCGCTCTTGACGATGCGGCCGTCGGCCAGCACGTGCACCACGTCCGGCTTGATGTAGTCCAGCAGGCGCTGGTAGTGGGTGATGACCAGGAACGAACGGTCGGCGGCGCGCAGCGCATTGACGCCGTCGGCCACGCTCTTCAGCGCATCGATGTCCAGGCCCGAATCGGTTTCGTCGAGGATCGCCAGCTTCGGTTCCAGCACGGCCAGCTGGAAGATCTCGTTGCGCTTCTTCTCGCCACCGGAGAAGCCTTCGTTGACGCCACGGTGCAGCAGTTCGTCCTTCAGGTGCAGCACGGCCAGCTTCTGCCGTACCAGCTTGAGGAACTGCATGGAATCGAGTTCGTCCTCACCGCGTGCCTTGCGCTGTGCGTTCAGTGCCGCGCGCAGGAAGTAGGTGTTGTTCACGCCGGGGATTTCCACCGGATACTGGAACGCCAGGAACAGGCCTGCAGCGGCGCGCGCTTCCGGGTCCTGGTCGAGCAGATCGACCCCGTCGAACCGGACGCTGCCCTCGGTCACTTCATAGCCGTCGCGGCCCGCCAGGACGTTGCCCAGGGTGGACTTGCCGGCGCCGTTCGGGCCCATGATGGCGTGCACCTGGCCGGGCTGGACGTCCAGCGAAAGGCCCTTGAGGATTTCCTTGTCGCCGATGCGGGCGTGGAGGTTTTCGATCTTCAGCATGGTGGGGATTTCCGTGAGGCGGGCCGCAGCCCGCCGATAAAAAGAATGCGTTGCGAGGGCAGGGCTCAGCCCACCGAACCTTCCAGCGAGACTTCCAGCAGCTTCTTGGCTTCCACTGCGAATTCCATCGGCAGCTCGCGGAACACCTGCTTGCAGAAGCCGTCGACGATCATCGACACCGCGTCTTCCTGGCTGATGCCACGGGCGCGGCAGTAGAACAGCTGGTCGTCGGAAATCTTGGAGGTGGTGGCCTCGTGCTCGACGGTGGCGCCCGGGTTCTTCACCTCGATGTAGGGGAAGGTGTGGGCGCCGCACTGCTTGCCGATCAGCAGCGAATCGCACTGGGTGTAGTTGCGTGCGCCCTCGGCATTGCGGTCGACCTTGACCAGGCCGCGGTAGGTGTTCTGGCCACGACCGGCGCTGATGCCCTTGCTGACGATCTTGCTCTTGGTGCGCTTGCCGACGTGGATCATCTTGGTGCCGGTGTCGGCCTGCTGGCGATGGTGGGTCAGCGCGACGGAGTGGAATTCGCCGACCGAGTCATCGCCCAGCAGCACGCAGGAGGGATACTTCCAGGTGATCGCCGAGCCGGTCTCGACCTGGGTCCAGGTGACCTTGCTGCGTGCACCGCGGCACTCGGCGCGCTTGGTGACGAAGTTGTAGATGCCACCGACGCCGTTCTCGTCGCCCGGATACCAGTTCTGCACCGTGGAGTACTTGATCTCCGCATCTTCCAGCGCCACCAGCTCGACCACTGCGGCGTGCAGCTGGTTCTCGTCGCGCATCGGCGCGGTGCAGCCTTCCAGGTAGGACACGTAGGCCTTGTCCTCGCACACGATCAGGGTGCGCTCGAACTGGCCGGTGTGGCCGGCGTTGATGCGGAAGTAGGTGCTCAGCTCCATCGGGCAGCGCACGCCCCTGGGAATGAACACGAAGCTGCCATCGGAGAACACCGCCGAGTTGAGCGCGGCGAAGTAGTTGTCACCGACCGGCACCACGGTGCCCAGGTACTGGCGCACCAGTTCCGGATGTTCCTTGATGGCTTCGGACATCGAACAGAAGATGATGCCCTTCTCGGCCAGTTCCTTGCGGAACGTGGTACCGACCGAGACCGAGTCGAACACCGCGTCCACCGCCACGCCGGCCAGCTTGGCGCGCTCGTGCAGCGGCACGCCCAGCTTGTCGTAGGTATCGAGCAGTTCCTTGGGCACGTCATCCAGCGAGGCGTACTTCGGGCCCTTCGGTGCCGAGTAATAGCTGAGCGCCTGCAGGTCGATCGGGGCGATCTGCAGCTTGGCCCAGTTCGGCATCGGCATCGTCAGGAAGTGGCGATAGGCGTCCAGGCGCCACTGCGTCATCCACTCCGGCTCGTCCTTCTTGGCGGATAGCGCACGGATGGTGTCCTCGTCCAGGCCCGGGGGCAGCGAGTCCGATTCGATGTCCGTGACGAAGCCGGCCGAGTACTTGCGGCCGAGCTGCTCATGGATCTCGCGGTTGGGGGTGTCGTCGTGGGCGACGGTTTCGATGGTTTCGGTGGCCATGGGGGGCTGCCTACGGATCAGGAGACGACGTCGACAGCGATGGTGCGGCGCTGTTCGTCATCGACAAGGGGAAGAGGGGGCAGGATCTGCGCCAGGCTGACATCGCGCAGGGCCTCGGAGACCACGTCGTTGATCAGCCGCCAGCTGCTGCGCGCGCCGCACTTGGGCGCCATGCCGCACTGGTGGTGGTCGTGGCTGCACTCGGTCAGGGCCAGCGGCCCTTCCATTGCTTCCACCACTTCGAACAGCGAGACCTCCACGGCGGGCCGGGTCAGCCGATAGCCGCCGCGGACGCCGCGCAGGCCCTCGACCAGGCCGGCCTGTGCCAGCGGCTTGAGGACCTTGCTGACGGTGGGCGGCTCCAGGCCGGTGAATTCGGCCAGCTCGGTGGCGCTGAGCACTTCGCCCGGACGGGCGGCGAGCACGGTCAGCACGACGGTGGCGTAATCGGTGAGTTTGGTGACGCGCAACATGGGGGATGCGAGCGGTTCTTAAAGCGGACTGAAATTGTACGCTTTTCTTCGCCGGCATCCAACCCGGGCATTCAGCCGGCGCTGGGAGACCCTGGCCGGGGCCGTTCACCCGCAGTCACGATCGGGGCGACATGCTGGAGCATCGGGACGATTTTCGCAATTGCCCGGAATGGGCGAGAATCCGGGTTCCTTTCGCTGCAAACAGCCCGTGCCGATGCCGAAGAAGATCCAAGCCCGCAAGTCCGCCATCCATGGCAACGGTGTGTTCGCCGTGGCCCCGATCAAGCAGGGCGAGCGCGTGATCCAGTACAAGGGCCTGCTGCGCAGCCATGGCGACGTCGATGCCGATGACAGCGGTGACGTCGAAAGCGGCCACACCTTCCTGTTCACCCTCAACGACGACTGGGTGATCGATGCCAATTACAAGGGCAACGATGCGCGCTGGATCAACCACAGCTGCGACCCCAACTGCGAGGCGGTGATCGAGGAAAATGCGGACGGCGACAGCCGTGGTGACAAGGTGTTCATCGAAGCGCTGCGCGATATCGCCGCCGGTGAGGAGCTGACCTACAACTACGGCATCGTCCTGGCCGAGCGCCATACGGCCAAGCTGAAGAAGATCTGGGAGTGCCGCTGCGGTTCCCCCAAGTGCACCGGCACCATGCTGCAGCCCAAGCGCTGACCGGCACCGGGTACGGCCGGCCGATCGCCGGCCGCATCGCGGACATGCACCTGCCATCGACACGCGGGTCACTCCGCTTCAATGCACGTTGCCGCACGCTGGGTACTCATCCTCACCAACGGGAGTGCACCCATGGCCCAGCGCCTCAAAGGCAGGCAGATCGCCATCCTGGCCACCCACGGCTTCGAGCAGTCCGAACTGATTGAACCCAAGCGCCTGCTTGAAGCGGAAGGCGCCCGGGTCAGCGTGATATCGCCGGCTAAGGAAGCCACCATCAAAGGCTGGAAAGAGAAGGACTGGGGCGAGGCGGTGGCGGTGGACATCCCCCTGAGCGAAGCCGACGCGGCAGGGTTCGATGCGCTGGTGTTGCCCGGTGGCGTGATCAATCCGGACACGCTTCGCACGGATCAGGCCGCCGTGGACTTCATCCGCGACGTGGCGGCGGCCGGCAAGCCGGTCGCGGCGATCTGCCACGGCCCCTGGCTGTTGATCAACAGTGATCTGGCCAACGGCCGCGAGGTCACCTCGTGGCCGTCACTGCAGCAGGATCTGCTCAACGCCGGTGCGCGCTGGCAGGATGCCGAAGTGGTGGTGGACGGCAATCTGATCACCAGCCGCAAGCCCGACGACATTCCCGCTTTCAGCGAGGCCGTCGTCCGCGCGCTGGCTGCCTGACGATCTGCCGCTGTGTCACACCCGTGCCCGGCCGCTGGAGGCCGGGCATGGTGCTGCAGCTCGGCTCAGTTGCCGAGCAGGCCCGCAGGTACCAGGTTGCCGAGGTTCTGGTTGAAGGTGACGACCAGCTTGCCGTTCTTCACCTGTGCCGATTGCACCTGCAGCGCACCGAGCATGCCGGCCACGGCCGGATCAAGCTTGTAGATCGGTTCACGCTGCGCATAGTCGCTCAGCCAGGCATTGAGCAGCCCGCGGGTACGTGAATCGAGGCGGCCGCCCTGATTGGCCGGGGTGAAATCGTCCACGCTCGGCTGCTGCAGGTGGAAGCCCTGGGTCTGGGCGTCATAACGCAGGCCGCTGCTGAGCTTGACCGTACCGAGCTTGGCCGGACTGCCGCCGGCGGTCGCAAGCGCCACGTCCATGCCCAGGTTCAGGCGTTCGCCTGCGGGAAGGCTCAGTTGCGGATGGCTCATCGTCAGCGCGATCAGGCCGCCAAGTGCATCCTGTGTACGCGGGAAACTGCCGTCCAGGTACTGCTGCACGTCGCTGGCGCCAACCGAGAGTTCGCGGCCGGAAATCGAAGGTGCGGCCTGCGCGCCGATCGCAGCGGCGATCAGGACGGTGGCGGCGGCGAGGCGGGTCATCAGGGGACGCAGGCGCATGGCGGTGACCGGAAAGGGCGGGGTGGCTACAGAGTAGCTTTGCAGGCTGAATCGAGCGTGCATGCCGTTGCAGCGGTTCAGTCCAAAGAGGGCCGCAGCTGCGCCGACTGGATCTGCCAGGCACTGCCGTCGGCGTTGGGCTGCACGCGATACCAGCCACCAAAGCGGAAGGTGCCGTCGGCGGTCACGGCGCGGACCTGCACCGGAACTTCCAGCAGCTGCGGCGGAAGCTTGCCGTCGACGGCGACCGGCGTCTGGCTGCGCAGGCGCAGGGCGCGCACGTTGTCCAGCTGGCGCAGCGCGGCGTCATCCGCCCGCCGCGGGTCGGCGGGGGGGAAGGTCCAGGCAGCGTCGCTCGCGGCGTGGTCGCGATTGAGCAGGTCGGTCATGTAGCGGCTGAGCATGTCCCCGGGCGGCTCCGCGTCGTCGGCCACTGCGGCCAGCAACGGGAGGACGGTGGTTGGCCGCAGCGGTGCACCCTCATCGTCCGCAGCCGTCGGTTGCCGGTGTGCATCATCCGGTCTGGTGGCGACCGGGGCGGTGATATCCACTGCGGGGGGCGGCCGGGAACAGCCCAGCACGACCAGCGGCATCAGCAACAGCAGGGTCCTGCGCATGGTGCCTCCTCCCCGAGGCGACCTGGAGGACGGCAGTGTATCGACTATGGGGTCTTCAGCGGGAAGATGGCAGCTGATCCAGCGCATCCAGCGCCGGCAGGACCTGGGCGGCGAGTGCGGCCAGTGCATGACCGTCGGTGTCGGCATGACGCTGCACGATGTCGCGCAGCAACTGGGTGGCGACCACCAGCGTGGCGCGCTCGTCGCCACTGAGTCCTGCGGTGCGCGGTGCCGCTTCGAGCAGTCGCATCAGGTCGCGACTGGCGCGATGTTCCAGTTCGATGGTGCAGCGCCCGGTGCACTGCAACCCGTCCTTTTCGATCGGAGTCACCGAGATCCGGTAGCGGGTGGAGGGGCTGGCCATGAGAGGTGCTCGCCGTTGCTGTGGGGGAATGTGCCCACCATAGGCAAGGCCGCCGCCGGCGGCGACGGCCGGCGCTGCACGCAGTGTTCCACCCGGTTGGACGAAGTGCGGGGGAAGCGTGGCCGCAGCCTTTGGTGGCGGGCCTGGGAGGCCGTTTGCGCTGCTGGGGCAACGCTGTGTTGCGATGCCCGGCGCCGTGCCCGGAAGATGGTCGCTGCCTGCGCGGAACCGCCGGGGGCGCCAAAAAAAACGGGACGGCCTGGGCCGTCCCGTCATGCATCCGCCGAATGGCGCGCGCTTACAGCGCGGCGTCCTTCAGCTTCTTGAGCGGACGAACCTTCAGCTTGGTGGTGGCCGGCTTGGCGGCGAACCACTGCTCTTCCTTGGTGAACGGGTTGATGCCCTTGCGCTTCGGCTTGGCCGGCACATTGACGGTGGTGATCTTCAGCAGGCCCGGCAGGGTGAAGGAGCCAGCGCCCTTCTTGTGCACCGAAGAGGCGACAGCGCCTTCCAGCGAGGCCAGCACAGCGCGCACGTCCTTGGCGACAACGCCGGAGGCTTCAGCGATGTGTGCAACCAGGCCGGACTTGGTCAGCACTTCCTTGATCGGCTTCGGAGCGGCCGGCTTGGCGGCAGCCTTCGTCGCGACTTTCTTCACTGCCTTCTTCGGGGCAGCCTTCTTAGCGGTCTTTGCCATGGTTTCCTGTTCCGTGAACGGTTGGTTGTTTGGTCGGCGCCGAACCCCGTCGGCAAGCGCAATGTAGGGCAACTCTCGGGCGCCGCCAATAGCCCGGAGCGCGGAAAGTGCATGTTTTTTCATATCCAGGCCGATTCAGTACATGGCCGGCGGTAGGGGGCAGGGGCACCCGGAGGGGCAGGAAAGCGCCGGCCCTTTCGCCGGGTGGAAGTGCGAAACCGCTGAAAACAAGGGAAAAACGGCATGGCGCGGAGCTGGCGCGAAGCAACCGGAGCACGCGTGCCGGGCACGCTGCAATGCGGCAGAGCGACGCAGGCATAACGTGCGCCATGCGAGGGTGACCGTTCATCACCGCCACACAGGAGCAGCAAATGGGAATCTCGCGACACGCCACCGCGCACTGGGAAGGCGATCTGAAGTCCGGCAAGGGACAGTTGAGCACGCCGCAGAGTGGCCTGCTGGACAAGACCCGCTATGGGTTCAACAGCCGTTTCGGCGAGGAGAAGGGCACCAATCCGGAAGAGCTGATCGCCGCCGCGCACGCCGGCTGCTTCACCATGGCGCTGTCGGCCAAGCTCGGCGAGGCCGGTTTCACTCCGACGTCGCTGGATACCGAGGCGAAGGTGGATCTGTCGATGGAAGGCGGCCCACAGCTTTCGCAGATCCGGCTGAAAGTGAAGGCCGTGGTGCCCGGGATCGATGCGACGCAGTTCCGTGCCATCGCCGACGATGCCAAGCAGAACTGCCCGGTGTCCAAGGCACTGAGCGCGGTGCCCATCAGCCTGGAGGCCGAGCTGGGCTGAGGTCGGTAGCGCCGGGCCATGCCCGGCGTCCCAGGGCAACCACCCATCACCAATCAAGGGTGCCGGCGATCACCGTCTGCACCTGACCGCCGGACCAGACCTCGCCGGCCTCGTCCACGCGCAGGGTCAGGCGTGCGTCATGCCCGACCTCCCGGCCCTGGCTGACGTCGAATGCCTCGCGGCCCCGCGGCAGAGCGCCGCGCAGGTCCAGCCATGCCGCGAGCACGGCGTTGGCGGCGCCGGAGGCGGCATCCTCGAAGCGGCGCCCGTTGCCGACGAACGCGCGCACGGCCAGATCGAAGCCTTCGTTGCCGTCGGCGAATGCATAGGCGAACACGCCCATGCTGTCGGTGGATTCGGCCAGCGCGGCCACCGCGTCCCAGTCCGGGCGCAGCGCGCGCAGGGCCGATTCATCGGCAACCTGGACCACCCACCAGCTGCGCCCGCCCTGCATGCGTGCTGGCGGCAACCGACCCAGTGGCCAGCCCTTCAGGGCCGCCTGCAGGCGCGGATCGTCCGCCTGCGCGGTTTCGGCCAGCTGCGCGCGCGGGGTGCGGATGGCAATGCGCTGTTGCGCGCCTTCGCCGCTGACCCGCAGCGGCAGCGCGCCGGCAATCCCGTCCTGCACCAGCAGGCCATCCACCGCCTCCGCCAGGCCCGCCTGCAGCACGGCATGCGCGGTGCCTACGCTGGGGTGGCCGGCAAACGGGACTTCCTTCTGCGGACTGAACATGCGCAGGCGGTAGCTGGTTCCCGCCGTCTGCGGCGGGAACACGAAGGTCGTCTCGGGCAACCGCGTCCAGCGGGCGATGGCCTGCATGGTGTCGTCGTCGAGTCCGTCGGCATCCAGCACCACGGCCAGCGGATTGCCGGCACCGGCGCGCGGGGAGAACACATCCAGTTGCAGGAAACGGCGTGCGGACATCAGTGACAACTCCAGGAAACGATGGGACGGTGGCGCGGGGCCATGCTCCGCGAGCGCGCAGCGCGGCGAGTCGCCGGGCCTGGCCCGGCGCTACCGGCAAGGCGGCATAGGGTAGCGCGGGGGGCTACCAGTGAATCTGCCCATCGATCACCTGCTGCACCTGGCCGCCGATCCACACCGTGCCCTGCGCATCGACCTGGACCTGGACCTCACCATCGCGGCCCACTTCGCGGCCCTGGCTGGCCACGTAGCCGGCGTCCGTGCCCGGCAGCGCGCTGCGTTGCCGCAGCCAGGCGCCAATCAGCGCATTGGCACTGCCGGTCACCGGATCTTCGGGAACGTTCACCGCATCGCCGGGGCAGAAAGCGCGCACCACGAGCGCGTGCGCGGCAGCCTGTTCGGGGGCGAACACGGCCACGCCGGTGGCGCCGGTGGCATTGGTCCAGTCGCGCACGGCGGCCATGTCCGGCGCCAGGGAGCGAACGCTGGCGGCATCACGCAGGGGCAGCAGCCACCATCGTGGACCGTTGTCCCACAACTGGGCCACATGGCCCTCGGCGGCCTGGGCCAGCAGCGCTTCCGGCACCGCCCCGGGAGCGGTATCCAGGTGCCGTGCTGCGGGGCTGGCGAGCTGGATCGTCGGTGCGGCAGCCGGGCCGGACACGCGCACCGGCAACAGCCCGGCGGCGCACTGCTGAACCAGGGCACCGTCGCGCGGCACGGCCAGGCCGCTGGTCACCGCTGCCCAGGCGGCACCGACACTGGGGTGGCCGGCGAACGGCAGCTCGCTGCCCGGGGTGAAAATGCGTACGTGGTAGTCGGCACCGGCCGCGGTGGGGCGGACGAAGAACACTGTCTCGGACAGGTTCAGCCAGGCGGCCAGCGCCTGCATGCGGTCGCTGGAAAGCCCGTCCGCGTCAAATACGACACCCAGTGGGTTGCCCGTGCCGGGACGGGGAGCAAAGACATCGAGCTGCAGGTAACGATAGGCGGTCATGGCGGGGATATTGGGCTTAGAATCGAAGGTTCCGCCCCCAGGGGCGGCTTCCCCACAATACACATAGCCAATCCATGTCAGCTTCCCCCCTTGTCGATCGTTGGATCGTACTGAAGTTCGGCGGCACCTCGGTGTCGCGTCGCCATCGCTGGGACACGATCGGGAAGCTGGCGAAAAAACGCGCGGAAGAAACCGGCTCGCGCGTGCTGGTGGTGGTTTCGGCGCTGTCCGGGGTGACCAATGAGCTGACCGCGATCGCCGACGGTGCGGCGGACAGCCGTGATCGCGTCGCCGCGCTGGTCGAACGCCACGAGGCATTCCTGGTCGAGCTGGGCCTAGGCCGCGAAGTGCTGGCCGAGCGTCTGGCCGCCCTGCAGGGCCTGCTGGACGATCCGCGCGCGGCCACCCGGCCGCTGGACTGGCAGGCCGACGTGCTGGGCCAGGGTGAACTGCTGTCCTCGACCGTGGGCGCTGCATACCTGCGCGCGTCCGGGCTGGACATGGGCTGGATGGATGCCCGGCACTGGCTGGATGCACTGCCGCCGCAGCCGAACCAGAGCGACTGGTCGCAACGCCTGTCGGTGAACTGCCAGTGGCGCTCGGACGCGGACTGGGCGCAGCGCTTCCGTGCGCAGCCGACCCGCCTTCTGATCACCCAGGGCTTCATTTCGCGGCACGCGGACGGTGGCACTGCCATCCTCGGCCGTGGCGGTTCGGACACCTCGGCGGCGTACTTCGGTGCGCTGCTCGGTGCCAGCCGGGTGGAAATCTGGACCGACGTGCCGGGCATGTTCAGCGCCAATCCCAAGGATGTGCCGGACGCGCGCCTGTTGACCCGCCTGGATTACTACGAGGCGCAGGAAATCGCCACCACGGGTGCCAAGGTGCTGCATCCGCGCTCGATCAAGCCGTGCCGCGATGCCGGTGTACCGATGGCGATCCTCGACACCGAGCGCCCCGAGCTTCCGGGTACCAGCATCGACGGCAATGCCGCGCCGGTACCGGGCGTGAAGGCAATCAGTCGTCGCAACGGCATCGTGCTGGTGTCGATGGAAGGCATCGGCATGTGGCAACAGGTCGGCTTCCTGGCCGATGTGTTCGCCCTGTTCAAGAAGCACGGCCTGTCGGTGGACCTGATCGGTTCGGCCGAAACCAATGTCACCGTGTCTCTGGATCCGTCGGAGAACCTGGTCAACACCGATGTGCTGGCCGCGCTGTCGGCCGACCTGTCGCAGGTGTGCAAGGTCAAGGTGATCGTGCCCTGTGCGGCAATCACCCTGGTCGGGCTGGGCATGCGCTCGCTGCTGCACAAGCTGTCGGATGTGTGGGCCACGTTCGGCCGTGAGCGCGTGCACATGATCTCGCAGTCGTCCAACGACCTGAACCTGACCTTCGTCATCGATGAGGCCGATGCCGATGGCCTGCTGCCGATCCTGCATGCGGAACTGATCGACAGCGGCGCCATGCCGGTGGAGGAAACCGAGGTGTTCGGCCCGCGCTGGCGCGAGATCGCCGGCACGGTTCGCCCGCGCGGCACGCCCTGGTGGCGCGGCCAGCGGGCACACCTGCTGCAGCTCGCCGACGCGGGCACCCCGCGCTACGTCTATCACCTGCCGACCGTGCGGGCGCGTGCCCGCGCGCTGGCTGCGATCAAGCCGATCGACCAGCGTTACTACGCGATCAAGGCCAACAGCCACCCGGCCATCCTGCAGTTGCTGGAGTCGGAGGGTTTCGGCCTGGAGTGCGTTTCGCATGGCGAGCTGAAGCATGTGTTCCAGCACCTGCCGGAACTTTCGCCCAGGCGTGTGCTGTTCACCCCCAGCTTCTGCCCGCGCAGTGAGTACGAGGCCGCGTTCGCACTGGGCGTGACCGTCACCGTCGACAACGTCGAAGCCCTGCAGCGCTGGCCGGACCTGTTCCGCAACCGCGAGCTGTGGTTGCGCGTGGACCTGGGGCGCGGCGAAGGCCACCACGCCAAGGTCCGCACCGGCGGCAAGGAGTCCAAGTTCGGCCTGCCGATCGCCCGCGTCGATGAGTTCGTCCGTGCCGCCACCGAACTGGGCAGCCGGGTGGTCGGCCTGCACGCCCACCTGGGCAGCGGCGTGGAAACCCCGCAGCATTGGCGCCTGATGTGCGATGAGCTGGCAGGCTTCGCCCGCCGCATCGGCAGCGTGCAGACGATCGACATCGGCGGTGGCCTGCCGATTCCGTACAGCGACGAGGACGAGCCCTTCGATCTGGACGCGTGGGCTGCCGGCCTGGCCGAGGTCAAGGCGCTGCACCCCGCATTCCGCCTGGCCATCGAGCCGGGGCGCTACCTGGTGGCCGAGTCCGGCGTGCTGCTGACCCATGCCACCCAGGTGGTGGAGAAGGACGGCGTGCGCCGCGTCGGCCTGGATGCCGGCATGAATACGCTGATGCGTCCGGCCCTGTACGACGCCTGGCACGACATCGAGAACCTCAGCCGCCAGGGCGGGTACGCCGAGGCGGCATTCGATGTCGTCGGCCCGATCTGCGAGTCCAGCGATGTGTTCGGCAAGCGGCGCAAGCTGCCGGTGTCCACCGCGCCGGACGACGTGATGCTGATTGCTGACGCTGGCGCCTATGGCTACGTGATGTCCAACACCTACAACCAGCGGGCGCTGCCGCGCGAGGATGTGATCGAGTGATCGCCCTGCGCGCGCTGCACCCGCCCACCGACACGCCCCGCGCCACCGCGCGGGTCCGTGCCTGACCGGATACACCATGACTGCTTTCGACAAACACCAGGTCTCCCGTTTCCGCTTCGTCCGCTGCGAATTTGCTGCGGACAGCGGCGTGGCACGGCTGGCCTATGCCTTCGATGATGGCCCCGAGATGGTGGAAACCATCACCGTTCCTGGCGCCCCGTTCGTCCTCGACCCGGCGCGCGCCGCTGCCGTGCAGCGAGCGCTGCAGCTGCTGCACCTGATCGCCGGCGTCAGCTACTACAAGGCCGGCGTGCCGGAGATCGTCAGCATCGACAGCTACGCCATCGATGCCGATACCGCTGCGCTGGTGGAAGCGATCTACCTCAACGGCCTGGGCGAGTTCGCCTACCGCAACGGCCTCAACCTGCGCGGCCGCTTCCGCCTGCCGGTGCAGGGCGAGCCGGTGCAGGCACCGGAGGTGGGCCTGCAGCCGCATGCGCTGGTCGCCATCGGTGGCGGCAAGGATTCGCTGGTCAGCATCGAAGCGCTGCGACGGGCGGGTGTGGACGAGACGGTCACCTGGATCGGCGGTTCGCAGCTGAGCCGTGCCTGCGCCGAACGCACCGGCCTGCCGACGCTGAACCTGGGCCGCGCGCTGGCGCCGGAGCTGTTCGAGCTCAACCGCCAAGGGGCGTGGAACGGCCATATCCCGGTGACCGCGGTGAACTCGGCGATCATGGTGCTGGCAGCCCTGCTGCAGGGCGTGGACCAGGTGGTGTTCTCCAACGAACGCTCGGCCAGCTACGGCAGCCAGATTCCGGGCACCGGCGAGGTGAACCACCAGTGGTCCAAGGGCTGGGCGTTCGAGCAGGCCTTCGGCAGCCATGTGCAGGCGCACGTGGCCGCAGACCTGCAGTACTACTCGCTGCTGCGACCGATGTCGGAACTGGCGGTGGCCCGCCAGTTTGCCAAGAGCGACTTCTACGACGCGCATTTCTCCAGCTGCAACCGCAACTTCCATATCCTCGGCGAGCGCCCCGTGAACCGCTGGTGCGGCGTCTGCCCGAAGTGCCATTTCGTGTTTCTGGCGCTGGCGCCGTTCATGCCCAAGACCCGCCTCGTGCGCATCTTCGGTCGCAATCTGCTGGACGATGTCGAGCAGGCCGGTGGCTTCGACGCGCTGCTGGAGTTCCAGGATCACAAGCCGTTCGAGTGCGTGGGCGAAGGTCGTGAATCGCGTGCAGCAATGGCGACCCTGGCGCAGCGACCGGAGTGGAAGGAAGATGCGCTGGTGAAGCGCTTCTGCAACGAGATCCAGCCGCAGCTCGACGCGGCCGAACTGGAGCTGGCGCCGATGCTGCAGCTGCAGGGCGAGCACCGCATTCCGGCTGCGCTGTGGGAACGGGTGCGTGAAGATTTCTCAGCTTGAAGGAAAGCGCGTCGCGCTGTGGGGCTGGGGGCGTGAGGGCCGTGCCGCATTCGCGGTGCTGCGTGCACGCCTGCCGACGTTGCCGCTGAGCCTGTTCTGTCCGGCCGCCGAAGCCGATGCGGCGCGCGCGGAAACGCAGGGGTCACTGGAGGTGCGTGGCGAGCCTTCGGCCGAGGCGCTGGCCGCGTTCGACGTGGTGATCAAGTCACCCGGCATCAGTCCCTACCAGCCGATCGCGGTGGCCGCGGCGGCACGGGGCACGCGTTTCATCGGGGGCACCGCGCTCTGGTTCGCCGAGCATGCCGCTGACGACGGCATCGTCCATGACACCGTGTGCGTGACCGGTACCAAGGGCAAAAGCACCACCAGCGCGCTGGTCGCGCACCTGCTGCGTGCGGCCGGTCATCGCACCGGCCTGGTCGGTAACATCGGCCTGCCGCTGCTGGAAGTGCTGGACCCGCAGCCGGCGCCTGAGTATTGGGCGGTGGAACTGTCCAGCTACCAGACCGGCGAAGTGGCGCGCAGTGGCGCGCGACCGCAGGTGGCGGTGGTGCTGAACCTGTTCCCCGAACATCTGGACTGGCATGGCAGCGAACAGCGCTATATCGAGGACAAGCTGCAGCTGGTCACCGATGCCGCTCCGTGCATCGCCGTGCTCAATGCCGCCGATCCGCATCTGGCGGAACTGACGCTGCCGCACAGCCAGGTGGTCTGGTTCAACCAGCCGCAGGGTTGGCACATGCGTGGCGACATCGTGCATCGTGGCGAACAGGCGGTGTTCGATACACGCAATACGCCGCTGCCGGGCCGCCACAACCGCGGCAACCTGTGTGCGGTGCTGGCCGCGCTGGAAGCGCTGGGCCTGGACGCGGCGGCGCTGGCGCCGGCCGTGCAGGATTTCCGTCCGCTGCCCAACCGGCTGCAGCGCATCGGCGTGGCCGATGGGCTGACCTACATCAACGATTCGATCAGCACCACGCCGCACGCCAGTCTGGCGGCGCTGGAGTGCTTCAGCGGCCAGCGCATCGCGCTGCTGGTGGGCGGGCATGACCGCGGCCTGGACTGGACCGATTTCATGCAGCACATGGCGCACGATGTGCCGCCGGTGGAGATCGTGACCATGGGCAGCAACGGCCCGCGCATCCACGCGATGCTGCAGCCGCTGGCCGATGCAGGTCGATTCGGGCTGCATGCGGCCGTCGACCTGCCGGAGGCCATGGCGCTGGCACGCGCTGCGCTGGGCCAGCAGGGCGGGGTGGTGCTGTTGTCGCCGGGCGCACCAAGTTTTGGGGCCTACCGCGATTACGTTGCGCGCGGACGTCACTTCGCCGAGCTGGCCGGATTCGATCCGGACAGCATCAGCGCGATTCCGGGCCTGGGCATCGCCTGAGGGGGGGGCGGATCCCTTTCCGCAGGAAAGGGCTCTGACCCCGGCGGGATCCCGGCCGGCAACCCACCGGCAAATTCATCCACGCAGGCGTGGATCTACGCTTCCTCGATGAACGCGTAGTCGCCGTCAATCAACTGCTGCAGATACGCATCGAAGCCGGGCGCGATGACCGCATAGCTGTCCGGATCATGCAGGTAGCGCACCACCTGGCCGACGGAGCCACCCGGTGCCGGGTCGAAATCCAGGTACAGCATCGAGGTGCCGCCGTTGTTCATGCAGTGCGAGAAGCACAGGCGGCGGCTCATCGGTACGTCGGCATCGATGCCGTCGCCGAGAATCTCCGGTTCGTCGTCCAGCCATTCTTCGTAGATCGAGCGGATGCTGTCGTCCCAGTGCCGCTGATCCTCGAAGATCTGTGCGACCGAGCGCAGGTAGTAGGGGTATCCGCCGCCTTCCACGTCCGAGCCGAGCATCAGCACGCAGACCTCGCCCTCGGGATACCGGCGGAAATGCGTGCCATCCACGCGCGACAGCAGCGCAACCAGACTGTCAGGTACCTGCGGCCACTGCGCACGCAGGCGTTGCAGGTCTCCGGCGCTGGCGCCCTGGACATGCGCCCATTGCGCAGCATCGTCGGCGGGCAGGCGCGGCATCAGGCCGGACAGGAATTGATCGACAAGGCTCATTCGCAAACAGGGGCTGGGCGGAATCAGGGCGTATCCAACCACACCTGCGTCACGCCGCCAATGCAGAATGCGGACGGGAGGGGGACATCAGGCGACCCCTCTGTTTCCTTTTCTCTGGAGCAGGCGCATGAATGCATGGCGTTGGGGTGTGGCGATGGTCCTGGGTTTGGCGGCGCTGCCGGCGTGGGCGGCGATGAAGACCCAGCCGGTGGAGTGGACGCACCAGGGCACGACCTTCAGCGGGGTGCTGGTCTATGACGACGGGGACAGTGACAAGCGCCCCGGACTGGTGATGGTGCCGAACTGGAAGGGTGTGAACGAATCGGCGGTCGAGAAGGCCAAGCAGCTGGCCGGCGATGATTAC
>NZ_JASGBV010000098.1:0-19340 GCF_030053245.1 Stenotrophomonas sp. RS-48 | reverse complement strand
GCCGGTGCGCTGGCTGCGGCGGTCGGCTCCTTCGTACTGTCGTTGGCCCTGAAGCTGCTGTGGCCCTCGCTGCCCTTCATGGACCGCATGGGTGTGGTGTTCCTGGTCACGCTGTTGCTGGGCGTAGGCGTCGCGCTGGGCACCCGCGCCAGTGGCGATCGTGATCGTATCCGCACCGACGATGTGAGCTATGCCACCGCCCCATCGTTCAACGTCGCTTCGCTGGCGGTGCTGGCGATTCTGGTGGCCCTCTACGCAACCTACTGGTGACCTCGATGCGCCTGACTGTCCGACATGCATTGGTTCTGCGCAGTTGTATGCGCTGCGTGGCCCTGCTGGCCCTGAGCGGGTTCGCCTCTGTGCTGCACGCAGCGGAGATCACATGGACCGGCACCGCCACCGTGGCCGCCCGCAACGCGGGCTGGGGGCGACTGGCGCAGTTGCCGGATGGCCGCTGGCTGGCAGTGACCACGCGCTTCAATGAAGGGCAGCCGACCACCCTGCAGCTCTCGATCAGCAGTGACCGGGCCCGCAGCTGGGCGCCCTGGTCCGACGTGGCCGAGCCCGGCCGGATGATCGACAACGGCGAACTGCTGATGCTGCCGGAGGGGCGTGTGCTGCTGGCGATGCGTTCGCTGGTCGAAGGCGTCTCCTACCGGCTGCATCTCTATGCCAGCGACGACCTGGGAGCACACTGGACCTTCCTGAGCACCCTCGCCGGCAACGAGGCACCGAACGGGCGCAAGGACCGCGGCGTGTGGGAGCCGGTGTTGACGCGCCTGGACGACGGCACGCTGTCGGTGGTGTATGCCGATGAAACCCGCGCCGATGAGCATCCGTCCTACAACCAGGTCGTTTCACAGCGACTGTCCAACGATGGCGGGCGCACCTGGGGACCTGCGATGACGATTGCCGAACAGCCCGGCGGTGGGCAGCTCCGGCCCGGCATGCCCGTCATGGCACGCCGCCCCGCCGGTGGCTACCTGATGGTGTTCGAGACCTGCGGCGATGACCCGCAATGCCCGGTGTCGTACAAGGTCTCGACGGACGGGCGGACCTGGCCGGCCGGCCTCGGTACGCCGCTCGCCGACCAGCGCTGCGGCCCCCACGTCATGACCAGTACGCGCGGGGTGATGTTCGTGACCTCGTGCCTGAACGAAGTCAGCTGGAGCGAGGACAGCGGATCGAGCTGGCGCACGGTGACGCCTCCCGCATGGCCGCTGGGTTTCCGCCATTCCTGGCCCGCCGTGGTCGAGCTCGGCCCTGCGGAGATCGGCGTCGTGAACGTGGTGGACGGCGCAGTGCAGATCCGTTTCGGGAGCTACTAGGGGGGGCGCATGCGGGGCAACCCGGCAGGACAAGGCTGCACATGCGGTGCATTCACGCCATGTTGGCGCAATGTTTCCGTAATACCTTGCCAGCGCCCTGCCCTTTGCGCCTTCTGGAAGGGCCGCCTCCCGCCCATTCCTGGACGCCACCGATGCACATCCTGCTGGTCGAAGACGAGCCAGAACTGGCTGCGGCCCTGAAGTCCGCACTGCAGCGGGACCATCATGTGGTGGACCTGGCAGATACCTTCGGACTTGCCCGGGAGGCTGCATTGCACGGGGCACACGAATTGATCCTGCTGGACCGGACGCTTCCGGATGGGGATGGTCTCGCTCTGATACCGCTGCTGCGTGCACGCAACTGCCTCGTGCCCGTCATCGTGCTGAGTGCCTTGGGTGGCCTGCCAGATCGGGTCGAGGGCCTGGACGAGGGTGCGGACGACTATCTCGGCAAGCCCTTTGCACTGGAAGAACTGTTCGCGCGCATACGCGCCGTCGGCCGTCGGCCCTCCGGGATCCAGGAAGAGTCGATCCGCGCTGGCGATCTGCTGTTCGACCCGATGACAGGTGAGGCTACCGTCCGCGGCGAGCGCCTGGAGCTTCCCCGGCGCGAGATTCGGGTGCTGACCGTGCTGACCCGAAGGCTGGGGCGTACCGTGCTGCGGGAATCCATCGAGATGGCGGTGTATGGCTTCGACGACGGCATTCATTCCAACACGCTCGATTCACACGTATCACGACTGCGCAGGAAGCTGGCTGACGCCGACGCGGGGGTGGAGATCCATGCGATCCGTGGCGTCGGCTACCTGATGCGGGAGCGCACGTGAGCAGGCGACAACCCTCGCTGAAATG
Organism: Stenotrophomonas sp. RS-48; assembly: GCF_030053245.1. Taxonomy (NCBI): domain Bacteria; kingdom Pseudomonadati; phylum Pseudomonadota; class Gammaproteobacteria; order Lysobacterales; family Lysobacteraceae; genus Stenotrophomonas; species Stenotrophomonas sp. RS-48. The sequence goes on along the minus strand of NZ_JASGBV010000098.1, from coordinate 17,160 downwards.
GCCGCTCATCATCAAGCCCCTCATCCTGCATCTGTTGGCGCTGCTGATCGCATTCTTCACACTCCTCATGGTGCTGGTTCGCATGGACAGCGGCGGCTACTACACGCTGCAGACCTTTGCCCCGATCGCCGCCAACGCCGTGCTCCGCGACAACCAGGGACGGCTCTACGTACAGCGCACGCATGAACTCGACGAACTGCTGAAAGTGGCGCCAGGTGCCTGGTTCGTCGCCGAGGATGAGCAGGGACAGACGGTCAGTTTCGGAACCGTCCCGCCGACCTATGCGTCGTTGATCGGCAGGCTTCGGGGCGTTCCGTTCGGCGACCTGCGCGGCCACGAGCGTGGCGACGGACTGGCCATTGTGATCCGTCGGCACACCGGCCCGGCCGGCAAGCTGACCATCATGGCCCATGGTGAAACCGATTCACTCACCTGGCAGATGGCGATCGCGGCGCATGTGTTCACTCTACCCATCTTCGTGCTGCTCGCGCTGGTAACGCTGATCGCCACCCCGTTCATCGTACGCAAGGCGCTTGCAGGGGTTGAACGGATCGCCCTGGAGGCCAAGCATATTTCGGCGAGTCGGCGCGGGATCCGCCTGACCGAAACTGCCGTGCCAGTGGAGATCGCGCCCTTGGTAGCAGCCGTCAACGAGGCACTGGACCGGCTTGATGACGGTCACGAGCGGCAGCAGCGCTTCATCGCTGCTGCCGCACATGAACTGCGTACACCGATCGCCATTCTTCGGGTGAAGATCGAAGCAGCCGACGATGTCACCTCGCGCAGCCTGTCCGTGGAGGTCGCGCGTCTGGCCACGCTGGCGGAGCAGCTGCTGGACCTGCACCGGCTGGATAGTGTCGCGCATCTGGAAACCATCCACCTCGCCCGCCTGGCCAAGCGCGTCGTTGCCGACCTGGCCCCGCTGCTGATCCAGTCCGGGCGCACGGTCGCCGTGGTGGTCGAACCACACCATCCCATACAGGGCGAGACAGGTGCGGTCGAACGCGTCCTGACGAACCTGGTGTTGAATGCAGCGGAACATGGTGGACGCAACATCACTGTGCGGGTACAGGGAACACGCCTGGAGGTGGAGGACGACGGCCCTGGAATACCGGAGGCCGAGCGCGAGCGCGTATTCGAGCCCTTCCAGCGCCTGCGGCCGCGCCAGACCGGCGCAGGACTTGGCCTGAATCTGGTACGGCAGGTCCTCGAGCGCCATCGCGGCCATGTCACGATTCTCGATGCGCCAAGCGGCGGTGCGCTGATCCGCGCCGAGTTCCCTGCGCATCCTGCCGGCGGGAACCTCGCGTCAGGTCACCCGCTGTAGCCCGTTGCGACGGCGCAGAGGATTCCTGGGGATGTCCCATTCCGGGTTCCGGGCTGACGCAACCCTGGCGCAATGTTGGCTATCCAGCATGACCTTGATCGGCGCGCATGCGTCGCGATGTCGGGTCACGAAAGGAAGCCACATGTCTGACGGCAGCGCCGCACGCGGCGACGCACGCGCCACGTCCTCCCGTGCGCACGAGGCCCCCCCGGCCCTGACTGCTGCGGCCTGGAGGCGCCGCCCGCGGAAGGCCGACACGTGGGGCCTGGAGCATTGGCCGGATTGGCTGCGTGTGATACCCGACAGCGCACGCGGCCAGGTGCTGATTCATCTGTTCGGCGGGCTGTTCTTCGCCCTCCCCGGCGCAGCGCTGGTCATTTGCATCGGCGTACGCGGGTCTTCCGGGCTCGCGCTGGCTGTCCTGCTGTACGTGGCGGCGCAGGCGTTCCTGCACGGACTGCGTGCTGTCCGCGGCGCGGGCGAGAGCACGGTATCTGGCCCGCTGGTGCTGCTGGATCGCCATTTCCCCCATCTTTCGATGGTCTCATTGATGGTGCCGTTGGCCGCACTCGCAAGCACGGATGCCAACACGGCGACGCTGCTCGCAGGCGGTGTGCTGGCCGGCCTGTCCGTCCCCGTGCGGACCGCGTTCGTCCGCCCCCGTCATCTGTTGCTGCACCCTGTCCTGCAGGTAATGGCGACTGCCGTGATGCTGGGCTGCATCGCACTGCTGAGCGTGGACATGGCCCCGTTCGCGCAGTACGTCACAGGCGCCGGCGTACTGGTCTACCTGGGCGGGCTGGCCCTGCAGCGGCGGCACCCCCTGTCCCCGGCAGGCGTGACATGGTCGGGCCTGATGGTGGTTGGGGGCCTGCTGCATTTCATCACGATCGCCCTGCTCGGCATCTCTGCGGCTGCCTGAGCGCAGCGATCACGCAAGGTTCGCGCAATGCAGCGCGGCAAGACTCGGTGTCCGCAGGTGCATGTCCCCATGCGCCCTTCATCACCGATGCAAGGACACCCGATGATCTGCTGCTTATGGATGTCGCCGTCATGACGCGTCCTGCTTCCACGCGTCGCCGACGCAGGCTGTTGATCGGCGGTGCAGCGCTGCTCTGCGTCCCCGCTCTGCTCTACATGTGGCTGGCACCGCCAGCACCACCGGAACTGGAACGCGCTGCGGTCACCCGTGGCGACATCGAACAGGTCGTCGAAGCCACTGGAACCCTGAAGCCATCGCGTCTGGTCAGTGTAGGCGCCCAGGTTTCCGGACGCATCGAAACGCTGCATGTGAAACTGGGCGACAAAGTAAAGGCAGGTGATCTGATTGCAGAGATCGATTCACGAACGCAGCGCAATGCCCTGCGCAGCGCGCAGGCGGCCGAGCGCAGCGCCCGCGCCAACCGCCAGGCGCTGTCCACAGAGCTGGCACAGCAGGAACTGACGCTACGGCGGCTGCGGCAGCTTGGCGCAGCGCAACTGGTGGCCAGGGCAGATGTCGACGCCGCGCGGGCCCATGTTGACGCAACACGTGAACAGATCGATGCCCTGGACGGCGAGATCGTACAGCGCCTGACAGACGTGGACAGTGCGCAGACCAGCCTGGGTTATACGCGCATCACCGCTCCGGCCGACGGCATGGTTCTGGCCGTGGTGGCCCGCGAGGGCCAGACGGTGAACGCAGTACAGAGCGCCCCCACCATCATCATCCTTGGCAACCAGGACACGATGACGGTCTATGCCGAGATCTCGGAGGCCGATGTCGTTCGTACCGCTCTGGGCCAGGAGGCGTTCTTCACCATTCTCGGAGATGCAGGCCGGCGCTACACCAGCACCCTTCGCGACATCGCGCCGGCCCCCGAATCGATCACCCGGGAGGACACCTCCAGCCTGTCTTCACCGGCCCTGTCCGGCAATGCCAGCCGTACGGCGATGTACTACAACGGCCAGTTCGACGTGGACAACAGCGATGGTCGCCTGCGCAGCTACATGACCGCCCAGGTCCGCATCGTGCTGGGGCGCTCGCGCAACGTGCTGACCATACCTTCCGCGGCGCTGGGTGCACGGGGCGCAGACGGCAGCTACACGGTGCAGGTGCCATCCGCCAGTGGCCATCCGGTCCCCCGCCGCATCACCATCGGGCTGGACGATCAGATCAGGGTCGAGGTGAGGAGCGGGCTGCGGGAAGGCGAGCAGGTCGTCCTGGGCCAGGCGGATGCTGACGGCGCGACGCCGGCCACGGCAGGCAAGGCGGACTCCCCGCCGGCGCAATCATGATGGCGGACCAGTCGCAGCCGGGCCCCCTGCTGTGTGTGCGCGGACTGCGCCGCGAGTTCCCGGCGGGCGAGCAGACACTTGTGGTCCTGGACGGCGTCGACCTCGACATCCATGCCGGTGAGCTGGTCGCCATCATCGGCCAGTCCGGCTCGGGAAAGTCCACGCTGATGAACATTCTCGGCTGCCTCGACCAGCCTACGGCGGGCACCTACCAGGTGGACGGCCGCAAGACAGCGGACATGGAGGCCGGCGAACTGGCTGCGCTGCGCCGCCAGCACTTCGGTTTCATCTTCCAGCGCTATCACCTGCTCAACGAGCTGTCCGCGATCAGCAATGTCGAGGTCCCGGCGATCTATGCCGGCATGCCGACCGCGTCCCGTCACACGCGGGCGGCACAGCTGCTGGTGCGACTTGGCCTGGGCGACCGCATGGACCACCGCCCGGGCGAGCTCTCCGGCGGCCAGCAGCAACGCGTATCCATCGCACGTGCATTGATGAACGGCGGAGAGGTGATATTCGCCGATGAGCCGACAGGTGCGCTGGACACGCAATCGGGCAAGGAGGTGATGAAGATCCTTGGCGAACTGCATGCGGAGGGCCACACCGTGGTTCTGGTTACCCATGACCCTGCCGTAGCCGAGCACGCCCAGCGGATCATCGAGATCAGCGACGGCCGCATCGTTTCGGACCGCCGTACCCGCACCGCCGCGATGTCATCGAACGGTGCTGCGCAGCCGCTGGCTGCGCAGGCGGAGGGTGGTGGCCTGCAGGCCGTGCGCGACCGCTTCGGAGAGGCCTTCCGGATGGCGCTGCGGGCCATGAACGCCCATCGCATGCGCACGTTCCTCACCATGCTTGGCATCATCATCGGCATTGCTTCGGTGGTATCCGTAGTGGCGCTGGGGACCGGTGCACGCCAGGCGATCCTGTCCAACATCGCGTCGCTGGGCACCAACACCATCGAGATCTATCCCGGCGCGGGCTTCGGTGACGTGCGCGCCGCGCAGGTGGAGACGCTTACTCCGAGTGACAGTGTGGCCCTGGCCGGGCAACCCTTCATCGACAGCGCCACACCCGGTGTGGCGACCACCGCGACAGCCATGCGTGGCAACCGTACGGCCAGCCTCCAGATCCACGGTGTCAGCGAGCAGTATTTCCGCGTGCGTGGGCTGGAACTGGGCGAAGGCAGCTTCTTCACGCGGAACGCCGTGGACGGCTACCAGCAGGTGGCAGTGATTGACATCAATACCCGCAACCGCCTGTTCGGGCCAGGTGAAGACCCGATCGGGAGAATACTGCTGGCAGGCAATGTTCCGCTGCGCGTGGCCGGGGTGACGAAGAAGGATTCGGCCGCCGTTGGCGATGGCTCGGTGCTGAGCATCTGGGTGCCCTACACAACCGTCATGGCGCGCATGCTCGGCCAGAGCCATGTCTCCAGCATCACCGTGCGCGTGTCCGATGCGATCAGCATGCAGGCTGCCGAGGCCGCGATTACCCGCGTCCTCGGCCAGCGCCATGGCACGCGTGACTTCTACATGAGCAACAACGCGCAGATCCGCAAGTCGATCGAACAGACCACGGGCATCCTCACGATGATGATCAGCTCCATTGCCGCCATTGCGCTGGTAGTAGGCGGCATCGGCGTGATGAACATCATGCTGGTCTCGGTCACCGAGCGCACTCGGGAAATCGGTGTCCGCATGGCCGTCGGCGCGCGACGCGGCGACATCCTGCAGCAGTTCCTCATCGAATCGGTGCTGGTGTGCCTGCTGGGTGGTGTGCTGGGCATCGTGGTCGCGCTTGGCCTGGGCCTGGCTATGGAACTGGCCAGGGTCGGCTTCAACGTGGTGTTCTCCTTTGCGTCCATCCTTGCGGCATTTGCCTGCTCGAGCGCCATTGGCGTGGGCTTCGGCTTCCTGCCGGCCCGTCGTGCTGCGCAGCTCGATCCTGTCGAAGCATTGATCCGTTGACGTCGACGGCGGGAAATCACGGCAGATTCGCGCAATGTTCGCAGCGTCTACTGTCGATATCAAACAACGCCGCACAGGAGCGGGAAATGATTCTGAAGACAGGACGTATGGCGCTGCTGCTGGGTGCAGCCGTGCAGCTGCTGGTGGTGCTTCCGTACGCGGGGGACGCGCACGCCCAGCATCGTGATGGCTATCGCGGAGAGTGGAGCCATGGCTACGCGCAACGCGAGCGCGAGGAGCGGGAACGACGCGAGCGGGAACGGGACCGCCGCGACGACGCCAAGGCCAAGGGCATCGTGGTAGGTGCGGTGGGCGCTGCGGTGGTTGCCGGAGTGATCGCTGCCGCCGCCAAACGCGAACGCGAAAACCGGGAGCGTGCCGATTACTGCATCAGCCGCTACGGCAACTACGATCGGCGCACGGATACCTATCGTGGCGGCGACGGCTACACATACCCCTGCCGCTGATCAACACAACACTCATCAAGGGAGAACTGACTCATGAAGAAGACCGGACTTCTGATCGCGCTGTGTGCGATGCCTGCCCTCGCCCATGCCGCCGGCAACGACCCAAGGCAGGCCTACGTCGATTCCACGTTCTCGGCAATGGACGCCAACGCCGATGGCCGCGTCGACAAGCTCGAGTACGCAAAGTACCAGAACGCACGCTTCAGCAAGCAGGCCGATTCCATCGATGCAGCCTTCAAGGCAATGGACAGCAACAAGGACGGCAGGATCAGCAAGGATGAGGCTGCCATCGTGCCCGAGATCGCCAAGTATTTCGCGGGACTGGACGTCAATGGCGACGGCTACCTGTCACTTGCTGAAATGCAGCAGGCGATGGTGGCGGCACAGACAGCCGATGCCCCGGTGAAGTAAGTCCGGGCGGCAGGTCCGGGGCCGGATGTTGATCCAGGCCCCGGACCCGCGCTGGGGGGGGCGCGAGGCAGCCCGCCCATCACTTCTGCTTGAACACACTCCTGCGCCCGATGACCACATCCTTGCCCGTCGTCGGCCTGGCCAGGCCCGGAATCAGGAAATCGGTCGCGCTGCGACCGTGCCGGGTCTTGTCCGCAAGCCAGCGCGGCATGCGCCCGCGACCGGTCCAGGTATTCCGCCGGTTCTCGGGGTCGCGATATTTGGGTGCGACCTTGCCTGTCTTCCGGCGCCTGCGGGAAGCGCCGCCCGCAGGCACGGACACCGCGCTGGCGCCGGCGAACAGTTCCTCGATTGAATAACCGCATTCTGCGGCAGCGGCGACCAGCTCCCGCCTGACGACGGCCGCGGAACGTCGCTGTGCGAGAAGTTGCAGCCGCCGCTCGGCGGCCGCGATGAGTGCCTTCAACTGCCACTCGTTCAGCGCCTTGATATCGATATGCATGGCACGCAGCGTGGTGGGGGCGCCGTGACCTGTCAAGGGATGCTCCGCGGGTGCCGCACCCGGATCGCCGGCCGGGCTCAGAACGAGACCTGCGCCCGTACGCCGACAGTATTGCCGGAATCCGGCCCCTGGGCATTGCCCACCTTGTTGTCGGTCTTCCAGTGAACGTAGTTCAGCATCAGGCGGGACCAGTTGTTGAGGTACCAGTTCAGCCCGAGCGTCCATGCCGTGCCCTCGCCGCCGCGGGCGGCATCGAGAAAGTCGTAGCGGTCATAGCGGGCCGCCAGCTCGAAGGCGCCGATGCCGCCTTCCTGCACGGGGCGAAGTACGCGCGTGGTGCCCCAGACGCCGGATCGGCTGCTGAATCCGGGACGCTCGCCGGTGATCAGCCAACCTGCGTAGACCGATGTGGCCTGCTGGTCGACCGGGTCGACCGTGCGCGACTCGATGGTGCGCGTGGTGTGTTCGGCAAAGGCCCACACCGGGCCGTACACCCCACCCAGTTCCAGGCCCCAGGCGCGGTTTTCGGTGACGTTGGCGATGGAACTGGCCGATACGCGCACGTTGCCGTTCCAGCCCAGTGCGATCGGCGAGGTCTTGTTGATGCTGCCGACGTCCTGGCCGAGATCCTCGTACCAGTACCAGCCGCCCAGGTGCAGGAAGCCGGCCTGGCCACGCAGCGGGTTCCAGTGCGCGCGCAGCAGATACGCAATCGTGTCGCTGGCCGTGCTGTCATTGCCGATATCGTCGCCGGTCACCGCGACGCTGGCATGCCAGCCATCGCCGATCACCTTGGTGGTGACGCCCAGTCCGTAGTACCCGCTCTGCTGGGCGCCCACCGAGGCCACGGCATTGCGCTGCATGAAAGGCGTGTTCACTCCACTGGTGCCACCGTCGAGACCACGGTCCTTGAGCTTGTTGCCCACGTAGATCTCTGTCGGCAGCCCTCCCATCCGCGTGTCCCAGGACAGGTAGGTGTCCTTCAGTGATACCTCGTTGCCAGCAAAGTCCGCATCGATCTTGTAGCCCAGCGGTCCCATCTGTCCCTCTGCACCCAGGCGGCCGCTGGCCAGATCGGTGCCGGTGACGTTGCGCGCGTCGAATCCGGATCCGTGGGTGGTGCTGAAATCCACCAGCACGCGGCCACGGGGATGGAAAGTGAACTGGCCATCACCGCTGCGCAGCTCGGGGCCACCCTTGCGCCAGCGCACATTGCCATCGCCTCCCCCACCGGTCGCGGCAAGCTGGGCCACCTGTGCCTGCAGAATGGCCAGGTCGTCCTGCCGGGTGTCGGCGATTGCGGCGGCTACCTGCGCGTCAACGTTGGCGTCGCTGCCGGGCACTGCGGCAGCGCCCTGCGTTCCCCCTTCCAGCGCAGCCAGGCGTGCGCTCAGCTGCTGCAGCAGGGTTGCCTGTTCGCGCAGCTGTCTGGCCTGCTCCTGCACCTGTGCACGCAACCCGGCTTCGGTATCGCTGGCCGCGGCCAGCACGGAGGGTGACGCCAGCAACAGGCCGCCGCCGGCAGCCGCGGCGAGCGCGGCACGCTTCAGTGAATTCATGGAGTTCTCCCGAATGAAGTACGGTGCGCGGCTCAGTCGCCCGCGCCATCGTCGTCCAGCGCAGGCTGGGGCTGAGGTGCAGCGGCCGGCATCGCCTGGCCACCGTTCGGGGGCAGCCGCGCAGGCGCTGGCCCGAGGTAGCCGTGGCTGCGTGCCCAGTTGGCGAAGAGCCGCGGCCACTGCGCCACCAATGTGCCGGGCCGGCCCAGCCCCCAGCTGTGGCCTCCGGCCTCGAACAGATGCAGCTCCACCGGAATACCCGCTGCATGCGCGGCCTGGTACATCGCCACGCTGTGGCCGACATCCACGATGCGGTCATCCACGGCCTGGGCCAGGAACACCGGCGGCATGTCCTTGCGGATGTGTTCTTCGACCGAATACGCCTGCTGGGCGTCGTCCTGGCTCGCCAGCTCCCGCTTCGACCGGGTCTGGTCCAGCGGCGCACGCATTGAAACGACCGGATAGATCATGCCGAGGAAATCCGGTCGCGCCGACAGCTGGTCGGCCGCATCCACCGGCGCATACAACGGGGCATCGAAGCGCGTGGCGACGATCCCGGCCAGGTTGCCTCCAGCGGAAAAGCCCAACGCGCCGATGCGCTCCGGATCGACCCCCAGGCTGGGCGCCTGTGCGCGCATCAGCCGCATGGCGCGCTGGCCATCCTGGAAGGGCGAGACAGGTGCCCATCCATCGGCAGGCAGCCGGTAGTAGACGACCGCAGCCGTGACCCCCAGCGACTGCAGCCACTGCGCCGTCGGCTTGGCGGCGCTGCCGATCTGGATCCGGAAGTAGCCGCCACCGCCGAAGATCACCACCGCGGAGCCGTTCGGCTTCAGCGGGCGATAGATTTCCATGCGCGCATCGCTGATGCCCGAGACCGCGCCCTTCGCGCTGCCTTCGATCCCGATCCGTTCCGGGCCACGCGCGCGTTGCTGCCAGTGGCCCTGCGGCCACAGCGGAACCACCTCGGGTGCAGGCACAGGCGATGCCGCCGGCGCCGCACCCGCAAGCAAGGGATTCAGCAGCAACACAAGCATTGCCAGCCTGCGCAGTCTCGCCGTGTACAGACTCATCTCACGCCCCTCCCGTAGGCCTTAACGGGACGAAGTGTGCGTCGAGCCGCGCTGGGCTCCTATAGCCGGATGGGACTAGCTGCGCTGCGTATTTCTGTGTGCACTGCAACATCGTCATGCGCCCCGCCGATGCCCGTGGCGGGCGCAGCCAACGCAGGCATCGACTTCGCCAGGCGAATGATCTCCGTTGGAAACGTGGCGTAATCGTCGACCGGAAAGGCATGGCTTTCCCTGCGCTGGATCAGCCGGACCGCGACGATGCGCTGCTCCGGTACGACCACCAGGTGCTGGCCAAGATATCCATTGGCGGCGTAGGCACTGACCGGACCACGCTGGGATTGGAAAAGATCGGCGATCTTCAGCCCGCGGCCGGTGATCTCGGTGGCGTACAACGGCTGCCAATCGTCGCCCAGCTGCTGGCTGAGATGCGCCATCAGCGCGGACTTGCTGGCAAAGGTACTGCCTTCCGCCGCCAGCAGCGCATGCTGAAGCCGGTCAGATACGCCGCGCTCCCGGAGCGTGCGCTGCGCATCCTTCCGCAGCGTGTATCGCTCCCATTCCGGCAGCCGCCACCACAGTAATCCGACGTCCGCAGACTGCGTACTCTCGACGGTCATCAAGGAGATCGCGTGTTCGCTCATCAGGCGCGTTCCGTCCTTGGCCACGCCGCCATCGAGCATCAGCTGACCAATGGCGGCCAGGTCCCGGGCTGACAGGGAGAGCCCGGCCATGCCCAAGGGCGTGCCCGCTTCATCCTTCATCCAGTCGTAGCGCGTGATCCCCAGGGGCCTGAAAAGGCGCGCCTCCAGATAGGCATCCAGGGCTGGCCGGCCAGGCGGGCAATGATGCCCGGCAGAAGATTGGTGGCCTTGTTGTTGTAGGAGAACGCGCTGCCGGGCACGGACGTGATTTCCGCTGCGAGCGCGAGCTGCACGAGATCCGGCGCAGATTCCAGCTCGACCCCCGCGTTGGGAACGTTCTGCAGGCCGGAGGTATGCTCCAGCAACATCCTTACCGTGATGTCCCGCTTCTGGCCCTGGCGCCATTCCGGATAGATCGCACTGACCGGTTCGTCCAGCGACGCAAGCTTCCCGTCATCGAGCAGCAGGCCGATCGCCAGCGCCATGATCGACTTGGTGGCCGACATGAGGTGAATCGGCTCGCTGGTCGAGGCCACATCCAGCAGTGGAACACCGTCCTTCTGGATCAGCAGAGCGTCGGAATGGGCAGCACGCCCGTTACGCTCGATATCCGCCAGCACCTCGGCAGGCGACTGCCTGGCCTCGGCGAAAGGACAGTACAGCGCGAACGCCAGCAATACGGACGCCACGTGTCGGATGGCAGACAAGGCAATGCTCCTTCCTGGGACATGCGGTCAGAGTGGCGATGGAGGCAGACCGCCTGCAGTGCCTGAAGTCATGGCTTCAGCACGACGTGCCTACCGCGCCGCGGTACTGCCGGGAACGCACGCCGGCGTCCAACCACTGGCGCTGAACAGCGCCTCTGCGGTTTCGGGCCTTACATCCAGCAGCTCGGCGATGGCCTTCTGCCTGTCGTCGGCGCGGTTGACGTACGCCCGCGCGATGCGCTGCCCGATCCAGTAACCCAGATCGCCGCGGCGGGTGTCGTCGCCAGGGCCGTTGTACAGCCACCGCGACAGGTCGGTGCTGTCGCGCTGCGCGACGAATTCCCGTTCCAGGGCGCATTCGCGCCCTGCGGCCCAGCGCCGCAGATGGCTGTTGGCGGGCTGCCCGGAGATCAGTTCACCCACATACTCTGCACCGCCCTCCAGCAGCGTCTGGTACAGCAGCGTAGGCGCGGGTACTTCAACAGCGGCGCCGTGCTGTTGCACGTGCACATACTCGTGCGCAATCAGGTGCACGAAGCGTTCCGTCACATCGGCCTGCATCCAGTCCGCGTTGCAGAGTGTCTCCAGGCCGATCACCACGCCGTCGGGCGTGGTAACGCCACCGGTGGTGCCCCGTCCGACGAGGAGGGTGACCGGAGGAAAACGGGCCGACGGCACGATCTCGCCGAGATTCCGCAGCGCACGGGCCACTCCGCTGCGGATGCCCGGCAGTGCCGCAGCACACGTGCGCGCCTTCACATACAGCGCCGGCTTCTGGTGGATTGCATCGGCAAGCCGCTGCATCGAGCCGATACGCAGTTCGCTGAACTGATGCAGCGCATCGCTGCCCGGCTCCAGATAGCGGCGCTGCAGCAACAATGTATCCGGCCTGCCACCGCTGGCGTCCATCACCGCGAAGAAGCGTGTCACATCATCGGTTCGCACGATGGGCGCGCGCGCCCGAGTCTCCGCCTGTGCGGCCGTGGCCAGCAAGGCCATTGCCAGCCCACCGGCGATCCATCTGCAGATGACTGATGCCATCGACCGCCGCGTCCGGCGTCTACTGCGCACCGGCTTCCGGGGCCAGCGTATGCACCACCCTGCCCTGTGCATCGAGGAACTCGATGGCACCATGGCCTTCGGCAGTGACGGTCAGGCGCAGGCGGGTCCGGTCCTGCTTGTCATTCAACGCGATGGCCGGCGTGCCGTCGGCGCCCACTACCATCTGGATGCGCGTCGGAACCTGCACCCCCGGCACCAGCTTGTTGCCCAGTGCGGCATCGCGGATCGGCGGCGGCGCCTGGTTGATCGAGAACCGGACCTCGCCATCGGGCGATACCCGCCAGCCGATCGCATCCATGGCCGGATGATCCAGCGCCAGCACGGCCATCCCGCCCTCGATGTCAGCGGTGCCGAATCCGCCGCGTTCACTGCCCTTGTCGTCGTACAGCACCATGCCCGCGACGTTGAACGCGCGCTTGTACTGGATGCCATCGATGATCGGTGCCGGCGTCTGCCCCGACAGCGTCATGCGGATCACGCCCTTGTCATCCACGATGTCGATGCGGCGGGCTGTGATCCGCTCGCTGTCAGGACGTTCGACGCGAGTCTGCGGCGAGCGGTCGACAATCAGCCGCTGCAACTGCTCGGCCGACGGGCGCTTGGTGCTCTCGTCTGACTCGGCCCAGGCATTGCCGGTCAGCATCGCGGCCAGTGCAAGGGCAAGGCATCCAATCGGTTTCATGCGAGTGTGGTTCATGGCGTGCGCTCCCCGCGCAACTGGTGAATCCAGCTCTGGAACCCCTCCAGGAAGCGGTGCAACCGCTTGCGGGTGGCGTCATCGAAGTCATTCGTTACGGTGTCGAGTGCCGATGCCGCCTCGGCAATGTACAGCTGCGGCGAGGTCATGACGAGTGCCCCCATCGCGGCCAGCGCGTGGCGCAGCTGCGATTGCGCCAGCCGTGTGCCCCACCGCCCCGGGGTGGCGCCCATGATGGCGACCGGCTTGCCGGACAGCACCTCACCCAGCGCGGCATCGTTGCGCGACAGCCAGTCCAGGGTGTTCTTCAACACGCCCGGCAGGGACTGGTTGTATTCGGGCGTGGCGATCAGCACGCCGTCGGCCGCAGCAACCGCAGCACGCAGGCGCATCACGCCGTCCGGACCACCCGCAGCGTCTGCTTCCAGGTCTTCGTTGAACAGCGGAATGTCAGCGATGCTGTCATGGACGGTCAGCGACAGGCCGGCCGGCGCCGAGCCTGTTGCAGCGTCGATCAGGTGCCGGTTGTAACTGTTCCGGCGCAGGCTGCCGGCGAAAGCGAGTACGCGCAGGGGGGCGGAATTGTCAGGCATCAGAGGTTCCCAGGAAGGACCGGATGGAGAGCACTCGTCCGAATGCTCTGCCGATGATGCCAGACACCACACGTCGCAGCGCTATGGATCTGCGTCGAACACCACGGTGACGCTGCCCTGATACGTGGTGCCCGGGTGGTCCAGCATCTTCCGTACCGGCTCGCCGTTCACGGCGAACCGAAGCGTCGACGAACGCCCGATGATGACGGCATCGGCGGTGAATACAGGCGGAGGCTGGTTCACCCGCAGCGGCAGATCCACCACCTGGCGGCCGCTCGCGCGATCACGAAAACCTGGCAATGTCAGGCTGACATCCAACGGAACGTCATCGGCATCAACGCTCGTATTGCGGATCCCGCAGCGCCCGTCTGCCTGCAGGTGCTCGCACTGCATCGAGACACTGAACTGGCCGGAACTGCTGATGTGGAACGGAACTTCCTGCTGCAGCCGCGCCGGTGCGATGCCATGGTCGGTCCACTGGCTCCACCCGCCTTTGGGCGCCAGCACCGCGTGATCCATGCCGGGGGCCACATCCAACCGGAACGCATGGCGCACCTCCAGGCGGAAATGCACGTTCACCAGGCTGTCGGACAGGGATACCCGGTGCCCGAGGTCGAAGTCACTGCCCTGCCCGGTTCCCCCGAACGAGAAGCGGGTCGAACCGGTGTAGATGCCACTGCGCATCTCCAGCGGCGCCGGGGTTTCCAGCGCATAGACGAAATCCAGTGCTGGAATGGCATAGTTGTTGGTGTTCACCCAGTGCAGGCCGCAGGCGACGGCGCCCTGTCCATCGTCGCGGCGCAGGAGCATGCGCATGACGGTATAGGCACTTGATCCTGTCACCCCATACGAGCAGTTGTTCGGTCCGCCGCTGGAGTAGAACCCGCTCGACGCCCCGTCCCTGTCCTCGTCGGTGAACCGCATCGCCGCCCCGATCACACGCAGGGTAAGGTCGAAGCTGCTGGCGCCATCCTCGGACGTGACGGTCACGGTGCGCGGTGCCGGCATCGCGATATAAAAGCCATCCGGGCCGTAGTCCGCATTGCGGATCACCTCCTTGCTGCCACGGACGGTCGTATCGATGCTCCACCAGTTGTTGGCGATGCAGGTCGCCATATGCGCATTGGCGCAGACCCCGCTCCACGGCGTGGTATTGACGAATCCCCGTTGGTTGGGGTTTGCCAGGTCCGGCTTGAACTCGGCCGTGATGTAGACGTCGCCCGCCTGCGCGGCCAGCGCGGGCAGCAGCATCAGCATGCCAAGGGCAAGTCGGCGAAGAAGGCGGTAGTGCGCAAGGAACATCATGGCGCTTCTCCAGCATGGCCGGCCGCAGCCTGTACGGCCAAGGCCGAAGGTGGACATCTGAGGATGCCGGCCATCCACATCTCCCCACGCGGGCGGGTTGTGCGGCCATCCAGCTCGAAACTGCACGTGCTGATGTCCGGATGACGCACGACCAGCGTCGGCATCCGGCTGTTCATCTCCAGGGCGAAGAAGCCATCGGCCTCGGCGACACTGCGCCCGGCATGATTGATCACGTGCGCACCGGCCAACGGCCGCCCCTGCGAGTCCTGCAGATGGCCCAGCACGGTGATCGTTCTGACGACATCGACCTGGTTGTAGGCGATGCCACCCTTGTTGAGGTGGTAGGGCAGCACCGACGGCTGGATCGCGGCGGCAGGCGCATGGTGATCATCGAAGTCGAGCTGGATCGACCCGGGCCTGTAGGCGGACACCGGCAGCAGATTGCGGCCGGGGCGCAGGATGTGGGAGCCGCCACGGCTGTCGTGCGCGCGGATCGTGGCGCCGGCCAGGTCCGAACGCACATCGATGATCATGCCGGTGTCAACCATGCTGGCCTGGCCGTCGCCTGCGATCGCCAGGGTGCCTCCGCCCACGGCAAGCGTACTTTCCAGATTGACGCCCCCGCTCACACCACCGTCCAGCGAAGAGCGCTGCAGATGGAGATCTCCGCGCAGTGCAGCCGACTCGAAGTGGGCGTTGCCGCCCAGGCCGATGCCCGTGCTGTCCACGGTGGCCTGCCCGGCGACACTGTGCACGATGCTGTCTGCGAAGCGCTGTTGCACGCCTGCACTGGCGTAGACGTCACGGCCGCCCCGGGCCGCGGTACGTGAGCCAAGGCTGCCACTGTAGCGCCGCCCATCCTGGCCGAGCGCGATGTTCAAGGTGAACTCCACGCCACGATTGCGTCGCAGGCCCGAGCTGATGCTGCCGGGGCGATCGAAGACCGAAGCCCGCCAGTTGGCGTCACTGCCGAACAGCGTCTGCCGACGGCTGAATGAAAGGTCGAAGCCGGTGCCGCGGCTGATGCCCTGGCTGTGTGAGATCCGGGCCGAGAGCTGGCCATGCCGGCCGAACCCGTGATTGACCCCGACTGCCGAGGTGCGCAACCAGCCCTCGCGCACGGGCGCGCTGGTGTACCCGGGAAACGGCGGAGGCTCGATGAGATCGCCCTGCACCTGCCAGCTCCGCGTATGCGAGGCGACCACGCTGCCATTGCGGTAGCGCAGCAGGCCCTGCAGGTCCACGCCCTTTCCGGTCCGGTTGGAGGTATAGGCGTTCGTGTAGACATTGGCCCAGTCATTGACCTGCCAGTCGACTGAACCGGCAAGCGAGCGATCGTTCCCGATGGATTGCACGGCAAGACCGAGCACCGCACGCGGATGCGCAAGATAGTTGACCACGCCGCCCACGGCAGGCCGGCCCGCGCCGGGATCATCGAAGCTGTCCAGCAGGCTGTCCTGCACGCCGGCAAAGGCACTGTAGCGCCAACGCCGGCTGGGATCGCGCCACTGGGTGGGTTTGTGGATGATGGACGTTGTCCGTGACGTCTCGCGTCCGTCCTCGATCACACGCAGTTCCACTTCATAGATGCCGCCAGGCAGACGTCGCGTCTCCACCTGCTGCAGCCCCGGACGGACCGCCTGGGTCAAGATCAGGCTACCGTCACGGTAGACCTCGACGCTGCCCTCGCGGTTGGCAGTCACGTATACCGGGTACAGGCTGGGCGAACGACTGTCCACCAGCAGCGTATCGGACGAACCGGCCATCACCCCGAAGGTGGTGAAACGGGTGCGTCCTGCGCCACGGGGCTGCCGCGTAACGCCGTCGGAATTCGGGAGGAACCATCCTGCACGCAGGAAATGGTCCTTGAACTCACGCTGCGCGTGCAACGACTGCAGGACATGGCGGACGCGACGATCATCCTCGCCGCTGCGGTCCGCCTGGTAGCTGGCGTCCAGTGTCCAGTTGCCGACGCTGCCCTGTGCGGCGAGCGCGTAGCGACCGGCAGCCCGCTGGCCCTCTCCGCCGTAGGCATTCAACTGGTGGCGCAGGATCAGGCCGCTGCTGCCGGAATCGGGCAGCGACAGGTGGCGCTGCACCGCCAACGCTTGGCCGGCCGCCTCGGAGGCGATTGAAAGCAGGGAGCTCTCGAGGCTGTAGTGCAGGCCGGCGAGCCCATCGCGGCACGGCCTCGTGCACGGGCCGAGGGCATGAGGGGAGGCCAGCACGGCCAGCCAACGCTCGCGCTCGCTCTGGGGCTGGGTGCTGCCGTGCGCATCGGTGAACTCCAGCAATGACACCGCGTTGCCGCGGGTAAGCACGGCGCGCGCGTCGCCGAGATACTCGCCGTCCCGCTCTACCCGGACCACCAGCGGCACATCGAAGAAGTGATCGCGGAAGTCGTCCGGCAGGGCATCGGACTGTTCCAGCAGGTTCAGTGTGTCCAGCGCACCCTCGGCAGCCAGCACGGCAGGCGCGGTGCAGAACAGCGCGAGGGTAATGGCGAGAGGGAGGGTGCGCGGAGACATGATGGCTTCTTGTTGAGTCAGAATGAGGCGCGCGCCCCCAC